>JAEEHW010000144.1 GCA_016281055.1 Prevotella sp. | reverse complement strand
GTTATACTTAGATACAATTCTGTCTTGTTCTTTCTTTGGCGGAATTGGAATCAAGCAATTCTTAATAATTATCTGATTAATGTTAGGATCTTTTCGTGAGCCAGCTGCATAATCCATCCAATAAGGTCTTTGGTATTGCATGAAAATGTGTACATACTCCATGTTGCACACGAAATTAGGATGTATAGCACATACAGACTGATTTATAGTTGTATCAAATCTAATAATTGAATGCTTTCCGATTGTTCCACCCCCTCCATACATGGCAATACATATCGATTCTTGTGGAATAATCGAAAGATTGTAGTCCAAAACAGCCTTGGGCGTAATCTGAATCTCGCAAGAATCTAAAATCCCATTATTTAAGTCTGTAGTTCTGACCCAATTGATAGTACCATTTGAATAATACAATGGATTTTTACTTTGTGGAGTAGAACCACTTGAAGTAACGAACAGATGACTTATGCGACACCATTCCCATGTGTTAGGTATCTCAAACGGAATTTCCTCATCTATACAAACCACTTTTCCATCTGCGAACTTCTCATAATAGGAATTGTCCTCACCACGATAAATGATAGATTCTTTCTTGTCTTTTTTTATTTTCCCTTCCTTTATGAGTCGTGCCTTTTCTGCCCTGATCTTTTCAAGCAGGACAGATGCTGGCTCATCGTTTGGGTCTTGGGGAACAAGTTTTCCCTGTATAGCCCACTGGAGTATGCTGTTTTTAAGTTGCTTTCCTGTCATTATTCTTGAAAATTATCTTCAGTTATACCTAACTGACCTTTGCTCATAGCATTGGCAATGTCAATTTTCAGTTCTTCGTTATAATCCTTTCCTGCCATAAAAGCAGTCATTATACGCAAGAGTAAGTCTTGATCTATATTTGAAGCTGCGACATGATAAACAATAGCCTCTAATTGACGCATGAATATGCAAGCCTCCCACGGATGATTGTTCTTATGAAGGAAATATGCTCCTAACGTCAAAGCAATGCGTTTATTCCCATCATTGAAATAATGTCCGGAGCAGAACTTGAAGACAAGATATGAGAGTTTTTCTGCAAATGTCGGATAGTACATGTCATTCTGAACGAAATCAAGTGTGGCATGTATGCCGCCCTCATCACGCACACCGGCGTAACCTCCGTCACTGGCAGCTATCATTTTTCGATAGACCTCCAATGCCTCTTCGTAGCTGATGTAGTGTATTTCGTTATTCATCTTCTGCCTGTTTTAACCGTTTAAGTACATCTTTATTACTTTCTAATATACTATCGAAATCTATTGATTGGTCACCTATGAACCGTTCATACTCTTCAGGAGTAACAGCTTTGAGATATTCGGCAATATTACCATGATATGCATCACGGAAACTGAAATCACGCGAAGCCATCTTTGTTCTTGCATCATTGAGGTATGGCTTTTGCATCGGATGTTCTGCGAGTTCATTCACTATATTCTCAACATCAGTAATAGAAAGCAACCTGTTTCCATTCTTTTTATATTGTTCATAAATGGCAGCTCCCACACCATTTTCAAATGAAGATATAACCAATAAAACCTCTGCATATAAAGTATGACGAACATTATCCTTAGAATCAAGATCCAATACCTCTTTGTATTCTTTCGCGTTTTCCTTAAAAACAGCCTTATAAATAAAATCTGTTATCTGAGCATATTTATAAGTATTGTGTCCGTTTACATATTTGTTAATTGCTGACGTGAGATTTCTCCGATAATTTTCTTCTGTGATAGCAGCAGGCATATAATTTACATCTCTACGGTTAATGAACTTCGTTCCACCACCCGTTTTCTCATGTATCTTGGCAATGACCAAATCAAGAATCATGCTACGCAATGCTTTTGCTCTTTCACTCTCCGTGAGTAGCATACCAATATTAAGGAATGCTCTGAAATTAAAGAGACCAAGTTGGGTTGTCTTGCTCGTCTCATTAATAAGGTGAGCAAACTGTAACTTAAACTCTTTCAAGGATTTGCCCTTACATAAAATATATCCATTATGCTTTAATTCCTCTCCGTTAGACGCAAGATATCTATCAATGGTGGAAATATCAACACCATAAAAATCTGCAACCATCTTTTTGGTCAGCCAGTATTCGCCTTCGAAAAGCATACCTGAAATATCAAGGCTTTTTTGTATTTCGTCAACAGCAAAACGGTTATTAAGCACGTTCTGTCGTTCTATATTTGAAACTGTCAGTTCTTTCATTGTACTGTACATAGAGTTTAAGTAATTATTCCTTACTGATTTCTATTCCCAATATCCGCTGTATTTCATCCAATGTCTTGTCTATCTCATGGTCGAGTGCAGCACGTTTCTTGTAGTAGTCAGCAAGCAGCTCTGCTGGTGGCAGGATTTCTTCTTCGTCCTTCGGGAACTTGCACTGATCGAGATTGCAATCCATTTCAAGAAGCTGCTGTGCGGTGAAGCTACGTGACTTCTCATCGTTGTTGTCGGCATCTACAATTTCCTTGCGGTCGTTCCACCAGTCAATGATTGGCTTACAATGTTCGGCTCGCATGGGCTTAGTCTTCGAGAAGTGCTTGTAGCCTTCCGGCATATCCATACGATAGAACCATGTTTCTTTTGTGCAAAAGCCTTCTTCCGCTCCTTCCGCTTTTTCATTATTGAAGAAAAGCACATTTGTAGCAATGCTTGTGTATGGGGCAAAGATGCTGCCAGGCAGTCGGATGACCGTGTGCAGATTAAACTCCCGTAGAAGTTTCTCTTTGATAGCCAGCTTTGCATTGTCTGTGCCAAACAGGAAACCGTCTGGCAAGATTACCGCTGCACGGCCTTTTTCAGCAAGGCGGTACATAATAAGCACCATGAAGAGGTCTGCAGTCTCGCTTGAACTCAAATCAGAAGGAAAGTGCTGCTTGATGTCGTTCTTCTCACTGCCTCCGTATGGTGGATTCATCAGCACAACATCAAACTTGTCCTCGTCAGTATAGTTGAGTACATCCTTTGTCAGGGAATTATCGTGCATCACACGTGGGGAGTCTATGTCATGCAGGAGCATATTGGTGACACACAGCATATATGGGAATTGCTTCTTTTCAATGCCATAGATGGACTTTGCATATTCCTCCTTGTCTTCTGCAGTCTGAACTTTCTTGTCAAGTGCTTTCAGCCAGCTGGTAATGAAACCACCTGTACCACAAGCGAAGTCTGCCATCTTCTCACCAACCTTAGGGTTGATGATTTCAGCCATGAAATCAGTCAAGGCTCGCGGTGTATAGAACTCACCTGCTGAACCTGCCGACTGCATTTCCTTCAAAATAGATTCGTATATTTCTCCGAAGGCATGACTTTCCTCATAATTGCCAAGGTCAAGCTGGTCTATGACATTGATAACCTGACGAAGCAACACGCCATCCTTCATATATTGGTTTGCATCTTCAAAGGTAGTGCGAACGATAGCATTGCGCATTGGCGTGTCAGGCGTAACCTCCAGCCCTTTCAATGTTGGGAAAAGAGTGTCATTGACAAACTTCAAAAGATTGTCGGCAGTTAGAGCCTCCCCGTCCCCATTGTCTTTAGCCCAGTTGCGCCATCGACAATTTTCTGGAATAAAAGAGGTATAATCGTCTTCGTTAAATTCCCAATCGTTTTCTTTCTCGTCATAAACCTTCAAGAACAACATCCATGCAATTTGCTCAATGCGCTGGGCATCGCCATTGATACCGGCATCGTTGCGCATGATGTTTCGTATGCTCTTGACAAAATTGTTAAGTGCCATATCTTGTTATGCTATATTATTGCTATAAATTAAAAGTTCAAGTTCTTTTACCGCTGAGAAATATTGCTGGTTGCCTCCAAAAAACTTGGCGATATTGGCTGGTGAACCCATTTGGCGGAATGGATCGAGGCGTAACACCGTCCTGTTCTCCAATTGGGTAATACCATCATTGGCATATTTCTCCAGCAGCGCTTCAAGCACCTTTCGGGCTTTTTCTCCATATTTATTGAATATGTCACGTTTCTTTACATTTTCTGCACGTTCGCGACGGGTTAACGGTTTCTTGCCATATGCTATGTGGCAGATGAAATCAAAATCATCAACGTCCTCCATGTCTTTGTCTTGCTTCAAGGCTTGAAGGTCTATGCCATTCTCAAGCAGCAGGTCAGTAATCTCTGTTTTCTTATCTGCTGCATTCCAGTGTTGAATGAAGTCATCGAGGTTGGCATAGGTGTCGTTGATATTCTTACGTGTGTAGTCTGTTATGCTTTCCGTACGCAGGAGTTTTCCGTTGGTGTCATATACAGATACTACTTTGTTTATTACTTCTACGGTGCAACCGTCCTTGTTGACTATCGGTTTCTCTGCCGACCAATTGCCTTCGTGCCTATCATCGGGAACAGGAGGATAAGGCTTCGGCGGAACATCATGGCCTTGCTGTCCGTATCCCTCATGTACTTCTATCGGACCGTTCCAGTCTGGGTCGGCAAAAAGGCGGGTGACATTACGAAAATCCATTATGGTAAAATGCGTTTTGCCTTCCTTTTCCCTTATTCTGGTACCTCGACCTATGATTTGCTTGAACTCTGTCATAGAGTTGATACGCTGGTCAAGTACGATGAGTTTCACCATCTTACAGTCCACACCAGTAGAGAGGAGTTTGCTCGTCGTGGCAATCACGGGGTACTTAGATGCTACGGAAATGAAGTAGTCCAGTTTTGATTGTCCGTATGGGTCACTGCCTGTAATGCGGACGACATAGTCTGGGTTCTTTCTGCACATGTCCGAGTTTTCATTGACAAGGGCTGTTCTCATCCTGTCTGCATGGTCTTCGTCAGCACAGAATACAATGGTTTTCGCCATTCTGTCTGTGCTTTTCAGATATTGTGTTATCTCATGTGCCACTTCCCTGATTCGGTCTTCTATGATGATGTTATAGTCATAGTCAGAGTTGTTGTATATACGGTCTTCTATCAAGTTGCCGTTTATGTCTCTTTGTCCTTTTGAAGGGCGCCATTCATCGCCAATGTTTGTCGTGATGTTTACGACCTTGAACGGAGCAAGGAAACCATCTTCAATTCCCTCCTTTAGACTGTAGGTGTAAATAGGTTCTCCAAAATAAGATATGCTCGATTGATATTTAGTCTCTTTGGGAGTCGCTGTCATACCAAGTTGCACGGCTCCATCAAAGTATTCCAGAATTTCACGCCAATTGCTGTCATCTTTTGCACTGCCTCTGTGACACTCATCTACAATAACCATATCAAAGAACTCCGGCTTAAACAGTTCTTTGTAGTTTTGCTTGCCGTCTTGACCGATGAGTTGTTGATATAGGGCGAAATATACCTCGTATGCAGTGATACCACTTCCCAGGTCTTGTTGATAACTGACTTTGTGGATAGTCTTACTCAGTGGCTTAAAGTCCTGTTGTATAGACTGGTCAACCAGCACATTACGGTCTGCCAGATACAATACTTTCTTCACCAGGCCGGCCTTCAAAAGACGATAGACAATTTGGAATGCAGTATATGTCTTGCCTGTTCCTGTTGCCATCACAAGCAGCAGACGTTTCTTCCCTTGTGCTACGGCATTTACGGTACGGTTTATTGCATTTCGCTGATAGTACCGAGGTGGGAAAATGTCCTGGCCAGAGCAGTATGGTTGGGAAATAATGGTTTTCTCTTTATCGCTCAGACCATTGCCGTCGTTGCTTTCTGACAAGAAACGTGCATAGAGTTCATCTTTAGTGGGAAAAGCATCCATAGGCAGGGTTCGTTCCTTGCCTGTCAGGAAATCATATTCTTGAAAACCTTGCCCATTAGAACTGAAAGCGAATGGCACATCCATCATCTGGGCATACTCCTTTGCTTGTTGCATTCCAAACGCCACGGTATGATTGGCATCCTTGGCTTCAACAATGGCAATTGGAGTCGCACGATTGTAATAAAGCACATAGTCTGCATACTTCGGTTTACCACGTGCAACCAAATTACCTCGAAGGTTAATCTTGCCATCCGTAAGTTTAACCTTCGTTTCCATAGTTATGTCTTCTACAGACCATCCCTTATTTAAGATGGATGGGGTTATGAAGCGTAGTTTTATGTCTTCCTCGGACAATGCCAGTATATTATCCATAAGCGACTTCAGATAAGTGTATATTATGGGAATATGGCACAAAGATAATAAAAAATCGTGAATATTCGTTTTCTTTATTGTTAAATTTTGAAAAGCAGCATGATTTTCCCGAAATCATTTATTTAGCCTTTACTATAATTAACAATAAAATCCCCCTCTCCCGCTATGCGGGGAAGGGGCTATTTGTTTATGCAAAAAATCTCTTTTCTCTTTTCTCTTTTTTAGTGTTATAGATAGTTTTTAATGATATACATTAAAACAATTACCCCACTGATTTTTAGTCTTGTAACTGAAATCAGTGGGGGGCTTTGTTTATAAATCTTCACCATGAGCACGATTGTATTCGTTGACATAGGAAATATTGATGTAATACCTGTCATACTCACCCCTAGAAATATACATATATACAGGTTTCATACTGAGCATTTCTGCATCGTTTTTTGTTGCTACATCTATCATTTCCTTTTTTATTTCCTCGGTGGGGTTGCTAATCTGTTCAGGAGTGTATTTCCCTTTTAGCTCTTCCTTAATTTTTGCAAGTGTGGCAGCGTTGAACTTGGTGATATCTGGAACTTGATAGTACACCGCCTCGTAACGCTCTTCCTTAGACGATAAAAAAACGTATTCATCTTTAGGTATTGTATAGTCCTTTAAGGCGATATATCGCTTGTTTTTCATAAACTGACCAACAAGTGTATTGTAGCGTTCTATTGTAGATTTTTCACTTCGACCTATTAGTTGACGAACTGTTATTCGATATACCTTGTTCTTGTTTGTACCTATATAGATACTTACATAGGCACCATTGAACTCACCTGAAAGGTATTTGGAGTATTCGTCTTGCGTCTCAGCAAAGCCCTTCTCGATAAGTTTTTTCTTCATTTCGGTTTTGCTGCCATCAACGGGGATGCCAAGGAATGTGGTTACATCTTTCTGGGCGAACATGGCAACTGAAAGAAGTGCCACGATACAACATGATATTAGCTTTTTCATATTATGGGTGTTTTATTTTTTTTCACTGTTCCCAATCAAGTATGACGATAATTTGTGTCATCAAGTGCAAAGTTAATAATTTTTCTCCAAAGCCAACAGTTTAATTCAAAAAAATCTCTTTTCTCTTTTCTCTTTTCTCTTTTTTTATTATCTCCATTCGCTAAAATTCGCAGTCGCCTCAACGCGGTTTTCCACATTGTCAGGCAATGCCGTAAAAAAGTCAAAACCTGTGATGCGTTCTACCTGGTCAACAGAGCAGACCCTCGAACCCATGTTCTTGTGACCTGAAACATGTTCGTAAATAAATCCCAAAGCCTTGGGCGTTCCATCCATGCACAAAATAACCTTGAAGAATGCTTCGGGTACGACTACACGATTCTTGCCAATGGTCTTATGGTTTACGCCACGCAACACTGGGCCACACACTATATACAGACTGCCATATTTCTGCGCCCACTCACGGCACTGTATCTCAAGGTCATTCCAATCACCAGAATTAAGCCCGTGCAACTGTGGACAACAGTTTGAAAACAGGAAAGTTTCCTGCAAAGCCTGAGCATCCAACTTGCGGTCGCCTGCCGGACACATGTGGCCACGGTCATAGCCACTGCTCATATAGTCGAAATTGGTGGCTCGGGGCCTGCCTACACTCTCGTCTTCTGCAAACTGTGCATTTTTCCTGCTGTTGCGACCATATGTATGCTGACGCGTAAGATGCCATGCCACCCAACGAGGTATGCGCATATTCTTGTCATAAAGCGCAGTGTATGCCTTACGGCGCAGTATCACACCGCCCTGATTTCCACGAATGGCAGGCAGCAATATCGTTTCATCATACCTTGTGGTGCTTGGCTCGTTTGCATAACGGCGCGCGTTGTCATTCACAGCACGCTGCTTATAGCCATAATTATCATTATGATTCTTGTTCTTATGCCTGTGCTTGTTTTTCTTCTTCTTTACCAATTCTGTAGTTACAGCATCCTCATTGGACTCACCATTCGAACCTGCATATACACCACCTGCTGCAATAACTCCTGCAGCAAGCACTGAACCTATTATCGTCTTTATCTTACTCATTATAATATTATATGTATGAAAATGTGCATTTATCATACAAAGATAATACATTTTTATCAAACAGCACCGCAATTCCATATACTGACAATAATTTTCGGGCATATATTTGTATAATTCGTTTATTTTTACTATCTTTGCAATTTGTAATTAACAAAACTCACACATAAAATGGCAGAAACAATAGAAAACATAGAACAGGAAGAAAAGAAATCACTGAATTTCATAGAGCAGAAAGTTGAGCAAGACCTGGCAGAAGGCAAAAACGGCGGAAGGGTACAGACACGTTTTCCACCTGAGCCAAACGGTTACCTGCACATAGGCCACGCAAAAGCCATCGCACTGGACTTTGGCATAGCAGCGAAATATGGCGGAGTGTGCAACCTGCGTATGGACGACACCAACCCACAGAAAGAGGACACAGAATATGTTGAAGCAATCAAGCGCGACATAGAATGGCTGGGGTTCAAATGGGGCAACATATTATATGCCTCAGATTATTTTCAGCAGTTGTGGGATCTCGCCGTGGAACTCATCAAACGCGGCAAGGCATACGTTGACGAGCAAACGGCTGAGCAGATAGCAGCACAGAAAGGCACGCCGACGACTCCTGGCACGGAATCACCATTCCGCAACCGACCCATTGAGGAAAGCCTGAGACTGTTCAACGAAATGAACAGCGGAAACGTGGAACCCGGAACTATGGTGCTGCGCGCCAAGATAGACATGGCAAGCGACAACATGCACTTCCGTGACCCTATCATATACCGCACACTGAACATTCCACACTGGCGCACAGGCAACAAATGGAACGCCTATCCTATGTATGACTTCACACACGGACAGTGCGACTACTGGGAGGGCGTGACACACTCTCTGTGTACGCTGGAGTTTACAAGCCACAGACCACTTTACGACCTCTTCGTGGACTGGGCAAAGGAATGTGCCGGTGACGACAAGCCAATGGATGACAACCGTCCAAGGCAGACAGAGTTTAACAAACTGAACCTGACACATATTCTTCTGTCTAAGCGCAACCTTCTGATACTTGTGAATGAGGGTATCGTAAGCGGCTGGGACGACCCCCGCATGCCAACCATCAGTGCTTTCCGCCGTCGTGGATACAGCCCTGAGGGAATAAAGGCATTCATTGACAAGATTGGATACACAAAGTTTGACGCACTGAACCAGATGTCACTATTTGAGAGCGCCGTACGCGACGACCTCAACAAACGAGCACAACGCGTCAGCGCTGTCATCAACCCTGTAAAACTCGTCATCACCAACTTCCCTGAAGACGGCGTTGAGGTTTACAATGCACAGAACAACCCAGAGAACGAGGCGGACGGTACACATGAGATAGAGTTCAGCCGCGAACTGTGGATAGAGCGCGACGATTTCATGGAGGATGCACCTAAGAAATTCTTCCGCCTGGGACCAGGCAAGGAAGTACGACTCAAGAACTCCTACATCATACGCTGTCCTGAGACAGACTGCTGCAAGAAGGATGCCGACGGCAACATCGTTGAGATCTATGCCGAATATATCCCAGAAACGAAGACTGGCGAGGCAAACTCCAACATGAAGATAAAGGGCAAGACCATCCATTGGGTAAGCTGCCGCCATTGCCTCGAAGCAGAAGTGAGGAACTATGACCGCCTGTGGATGGTGGAGAACCCACGCGACGAAGTTGCAGCATATTCAAAAGAGCAGGGCAAGGATCGCATAGACGTAGAAGATATGCGCAAGTTCATCAACCCAGACAGCCTTGAAGTGAAGAAGGCATACGTAGAGAAATGGTGTGCCACCCGCAAGCCACTCGACTATCTGCAGTTCCAGCGCATAGGCTATTACACCCCAGACTATGATTCAACACCCGACCACCTGATATTCAACAAAACCGTCGGGCTGAAAGACACCTGGAAAAAATAAGAATGTCACATAAAGACTTTTGCATATACGTAAACTCTACCGAGTTTCAAGAAAAACTAAAGTTATACAACAAGGTCGTCAACGGAGGAGAAGAATGCTTTTTCGACGTTGATGACCTTATAGATATTGCCGACTACTATTACAGCATCAAAAACGATGCCGACAAAGCATTGCAAGCCGCCAAATATTGTTTAGGGCTGTATCCTGACGAGGAAATGGCCCTATACATTATCGCACGCATCTATCTCAATGAATTCAAGGATTCCAAGCGAGCCACACACTATCTGGAGAAAGTGGACAACTATATGGATTCCACGGAAGGAGTGCTTATCCATGCAGAGATTCTACTAAGCCAGGGACAGGGAGATATCGCAAACGAGGAATTCCTGGCTGAATATGAGAAAATCAAAAAAGAGGCTGAGCACAGTGACATCTACGGCATTGACGATGAAGACGAAGACGACTACTACGATGCAAAACTGATGCTGGAAGAATATCCACTTGACGTGGCCATGCTCTTCAACGACTACATGTTTTACATCCAAGCCGAGCAATGGATAAAGAAAATGCCAGTACCGCCAAAAGAAAAGCAATACGAATACTGGCATACCTGGGGATGCATCTATTTCTCCACAGGAAGACTTGAAGAATCCGTTGACGCATACAACAAAGCCATAGACATCGATGCCTACAGCATCCGTTCCTGGCTGCAACTGTGTGATGCCCAATACCAGCTCAACCGCATTGACGACGCCATGCAGAGCACCGACTATATACTGGCCCTTGACCCCAACAACGAAGACGGCCTGCTATACCGTGGCTGTTGCCTTTTAGAAAAGCGCGACTTCAACAATGCACTCCAGATATTCGACAAGGTTCTGACGCTCTATCCGCAAAACCCACGTCCACATATATTCCACGCCATCATTGCGCTGGAAGGGGAAGACGTAAAAACGGCTACAGAAGAATTCTGCAACGCCATAGACAAGTCAAACGGAGACATCAACATATTGACTGACATAGGAATACTACTGTACGACATGGGATTCAAGGAAGGCACATACTATCTCTTCAAAATCTTACTTGAAGCCATGATAGAACATGGTATGGAAGTTGACAATGTCATTGCACAGTATCTTGTTCGCTGCTGTGAGGCTATTGGAATCGACGAGCAGGAAACCAACTATTACAAACTCTTCATACCATCAGACATCAACAACTCTCCAAAAGCATAATCGATTAAAAAACAATTCATACAAAGGATAACATCATGACAGAAATACTCAATCAAGCACTTGAAAATCTCAACTATGGCATGGTCTGGTTCCTGATGCTCCTCGAAAGCACAGTCATTCCAGTACCATCAGAACTCGTTGTGGCTCCAGCAGCATTCAACGCTGCCGACGGAGCTTTCAATATTTGGCTCATAATTCTTTTTGCAACAATAGGCGCAGACTGCGGTGCCACCATCAACTATATTGCCGGATACTACCTCGGACGTCCCATCATTTATAAGTTTGCCAACAGCAAATGGGGCAAGATGTGTCTGCTCAACCAAAAGAAAGTGGAGCAGGCAGAGAAATACTTTGACGACCACGGTGCCATAGCAACCATAAGCGGACGACTGGTACCAGGCATACGCCACCTTATTTCCATTCCCGCAGGACTGGCAAGGATGAACTACTGGCGCTTTCTTCTCTTTACGACACTTGGTGCCGGCGTATGGAACTGCATACTCGCAGGTCTGGGATGGTGGCTTCATACATTCGTGACAAAAGACGAACTCAATATGAAGATTGAAGAATATAGTGAATACATCAAATATTCCATCATCTTAATTGTCATACTTGTCATTTGTTTTTTCCTTATAAAACACATTATAAAAAAGAAAAAACAAGGTTAAAAAATATTGTGTGCCTACACAGTTGTATAAAAATGTTAAAACACAATTTAACATTAAAAAAAGTCGATGAAAAACTTGCAAGTATGGGAAAAATCCCTTAACTTTGCAATCGTTATCCTGAATACAATCTTTTTACCTTAAACAAAAAAAAGCTAATACCTATTGAGATTGGAACGCTTACATCGTGAGATGTGAGCGTTTCGTTTTTTTATCCATTCACACATGAATGATGGCGAACTCTTTAATCCACAATCTCACGCTTTAGCCCTAATAGAATCCAACTCCCTGTATATACGCTGCACAGGCAATCCCATAACATTGTAATAAGAGCCATTGATGTTGGTGATGCCAATGTAGCCTATCCATTCCTGTATGCCGTAAGCGCCAGCCTTGTCAAGCGGTTTATACTTGCGTATATAGTGCCATATCTCGTCATCTGTGAGTTCACGGAATGTGACATCAGTCTTGACAGTAAAATGCCTCTGGCATCCTTCCGACGTAAGACAAACACCCGTATATACCTGATGCGTCTTGCCACTGAGCTTACGCAACATTCTGTGTGCATCATTCTCGTCAGACGGCTTACCCATTATCTCGCCGTCACACACAACAACGGTGTCGGCTGTCAGCACTATGTTCTCCGTTCCCTTGATGCGTTCTGCGTATGGTGTGGCTTTCTTCACTGCTATGTATTCAGCCACCTCACTGGCTGGCAGTGTATCGGGAAAAGATTCGTCTATCCCATCAATGACAAACACCTTGAAAGGTATGTCAAGTCCCGTCAACAATTCCTGTCTTCGGGGCGAATTAGAACTTAATATAAGCATATCTATATGTATAAAAAAAGTATGATTACATTCTGACACATTACTTGTCGGGCGTAATCATACTTTTTTGTTTTATTACTTTGTACTTTTATATACTTACTTTTTCTTCAGTTTGTCCACGTATGCGTCGATCACAGCCACAGCAGTGATGTTCACGATGTCGCGTACGCTTGAGTCGAAGTCTGTGAAGTGGATAGGCTTGTTTAGACCCATCTGCAACGGACCGATAACCTCTGTCTCTGGTGAGAACTGCTTGATGAGCTTGTAAGCAGAACTTGCTGATGACAGGTTAGGGAATACCATTGAGTTCACTACCTCATTGTGCAGGCGCAGGAACGGATACTTCTCATCGCGGCGCTCGTGGTCGAGGGCGAGGTCAACACTCATCTCACCGTCAATCTTCAGGTCAGGATATTCCTCCTGCAGCTCGCGCACGGCATTGCTGATCTGCTTAGGGCTGCCCACGCTGTCGGTACCGAAGTTGGTGTATGAAATCATTGCAATGCGTGGCTCGTCGTTGAAGAAGCGGATAGCCTCTGCAGTCAGTCGTGCAACGTCCTTGATGGTCTCCTTGTCAGGGTGACGGTTCACGAGTGTATCGGCGATGTAGTATGTGCCGCGCTTAGAGTTCACAATGTGCATAGTAGCAAAGTGGTTGTATGGAGCACGTATGCCAACAATCTCCTTAGCAGCCTGCAGCGTTGTAGCGAACTTGGTATATACACCTGTTATGAGTGCGTCAGCCTCGCCGGTCTCAACCATCATCATGCCGAAGTAGTTGCGGTCGAACATCTTGTCGTTTGCCTCCTCGAAGTTGTAACCCTCACGCTTGCGCTTGTCTGCCAGCACTCGTGCAAAGCGCTCGCGGCGCTCACACTCGTTGTCGTGGCGCAGGTTTACTATCTCAACGCCCTCCATGTTGAGGTCGAGCTCAGCAGCCTTCTTCTGAATCATCTCGGTGTTGCCGAGCAGAATTGGTGTGCAGAGTCCCTCTTCCTTTGCCTGAACGGCAGCCTTAATCATGGTTGGGTGCAGACCCTCGGCGAATACCACGCGCTGTGGGTGCTTGCGGGCTGTCTCATAGAGGTTCTGTGTCACGCTGGTCTCCTGACCCATACGCAGACGCAGGTCGCGCTTGTAAGCGTCCCAGTCGGTTATCTGCTTGCGAGCCACGCCAGAGTCCATGGCAGCCTTTGCTACGGCAGCGCTCACCTCGGTGATGAGACGTGGGTCAACAGGCTTCGGAATGAAGTAGTCAGGACCGAATGTCAGGTTGTTCACGTTGTAAACCTTGTTTACCACATCAGGTACCGGCTGCTTAGCCAGGTCGGCGATGGCGTGAACGGCAGCAATCTTCATCTCCTCGTTGATGGCCTTGGCGTGAACGTCGAGCGCACCGCGGAAGATGTATGGGAAACCGATTACGTTGTTTATCTGGTTTGGATAGTCAGAACGTCCTGTTGACATCAGCACGTCTGGACGTGCAGCCATAGCGTCCTCGTATGAAATCTCAGGTACAGGGTTAGCACATGCAAACACGATTGGGTTGCTTGCCATTGAGCGAATCATATCCTGTGAAACCACGTTGCCCTTTGACAATCCGAGGAACACGTCAGCGCCCTTCATGGCCTCCTCCAGTGTATGAACGTCGCGACGGTCTGTAGCGAAGAATTTCTTCTGCTCTGTCAGGTTCTCACGGTCAGAGGTGATAACACCCTTTGAGTCGAGCATGAGAATGTTCTCACGACGTGCGCCGAGAGCCACATACAGCTTCGTACACATGATAGCGGCAGCACCTGCTCCGCTGACAACAATCTTCACGTCCTCAATTTTCTTGCCAGCCACCTCAAGGGCATTGAGCAATCCGGCAGACGATATGATGGCAGTACCGTGCTGGTCGTCGTGCATCACAGGGATGTCGAGCGACTTCTTCAGGCGGCCCTCAATGTAGAAGCACTCTGGGGCCTTGATGTCCTCAAGGTTGATGCCGCCGAATGTTGGGGCAATCTTCTCCACAGCCTCGCAGAACTTCTCAGGGTCTTTCTCGTCGATTTCGATGTCGAACACGTCAACGCCACCGTAGATCTTGAAGAGCAGTCCCTTACCCTCCATAACCGGCTTGCCTGACATGGCGCCTATGTCGCCCAGTCCGAGCACTGCGGTGCCGTTTGAGATAACAGCCACGAGGTTACCCTTGTCGGTGTACTTGTAAGCTGCGTCTGGTGTTTCCTGAATCTCCAGACAGGGATAAGCTACGCCTGGTGAATAAGCCAGCGAGAGGTCTGTCTGAGTGCGGTAAGGCTTGGTTGGCATTACCTCGATTTTTCCTGGTCGGCCGTTCTCATGATACAGCAGAGCGGCCTCTTTCGTAATTTTTGCCATTAGTGTGTTTATGTGAGTTAAATATATACTTTACTTTTTAATCGTGCAAAGTTACTCATTTTTTTTGACATGACAAAGTAAAATTGTCTGAAATTCTTACTGATGCAAGGATTTCAGACAATTTTTTATATTATGGGTTTGATAATGGTTATGTGCTTAATAGGTTTTATGGGCTTAATAAGTTTTATGGGAATCATCACCCAGTCAAGCCGTAATCAAAGTCCCCACCGTATGGTATTCTTCACTTTTCACTATTCACTTTTCACTCCTCGCATAGCGAGGCCCTGCAAGTCTTACGGAAGTACCATACGGACGGGTCTATAATCAGATATTTCATACCATTTATAATTTAAACTCCATGCACATCTTATTTCTCCATTTGGTCCAGCTATTTCCAAACCTCCGCAATATCTACAATACCCTGTATAATATTTATCTATGGTGTAGCCTTCAGTGCTATTTGCATAGGTTACAGTTACATCAACAGCTGGCAAGAAAATGCTATTACCGTTTAGACGGCTCACAACCTCAAAGCCCTCACAACCGTTATACTTTGAGTTTCCATCTTCATACCACACCCAGTAACAAGAATTTTCAAGTTCCAACCATTCTTTATATTCAGGTATACGCCACATTCCTCCCCAATTATCGAGCTCAATATTATCATATTTACTACCACTTTCATAAGATTGTAATGCACCTACATTGCAGGTTGCCCACTTTACCGACAGACCGAGGTCTACATACATGTGACCATTGGCTGGGTCAGTGTACTCCTGCTTTCCTGCACCACTGAGGAACGAATTCACTATTTGGTTGGCATCAGCCATGGTGACAGCATGCTTGCCGTCATTGTCGTAGTCACCGTTCACGTTGGCAAGGTGAATGAGGAATCCCTCTGGCTTCTCCGCTGCAAGGAAGTAGTTCACCACGGCATTGGCATCAGCCATGGTAATTGCACCATCTTGGTTCACGTCACCGAGATAGCTCGGCAACGCTGAGAATATACGATACAACTTGGCTGACGTATTGCTGATTTTACAATAAACTCCTGGAACATCGGAAACTTTCATAGATGCAGTATCCCCATTTACGATAAACGGCGTGCGATTGAGTTTAAACTGCTTTCCGCTGATGGGTGCCACCGACATTTCCACTCCATACATCTTGCCTTGCTGGAATTTATCACCGCGTTCCAGTTCTTTTCCTCCTACTTCAAACCACTTTATCTCATTCACCAGACAGTCTTCACCCTGAAAATGCTCCTTGGCATTTGCCTCCAGCAATGCACCAGCGGCTTTTGCCCCAGCTGCCGTAGCAATCTCCCACTGTGGTTCTTCTCCTATTACCGGAGCGGTGATGTTTTCTTTTACCTCGCGTATATATGCACCGCCCTCAGGTGTGGGCACAGGATAAGTGAACACGAAGTCTTGCTTACTTGCTGTTGCGCCAGCCACTATAGAATCTTGCGTTACGTAAGTGCCATCTCTCCATATATATGCTTTGACATCATCAGCAAACTTATAATTATCCTTCAATTCCACCGTGAAACGAATACCGAGTTTATCACCTGCGTATCCCTCGTAATTTTCCCATATTTTACCGTACATGTTATATTCCACGTTTACTGACTTCACACCTTTAGTAGAACTTGTCACATTGTAGTCGGCAGGTACGAAGTCAACTGGCCATGCGTAGTTTTTGATATATATATATTTTAGAGTTGTACTTATCGTAACCCACTCGTTCTTCACGCTGCTGCCGTTGGCATCATATACTGTACCATTCTTAACATACACCCCTAATGGGTCTGTGAAAATCTGACCATCATTGAGGACAATGCTATTAAGATTGTGGAAGCACTCCTTCAACCCCCGAACCTTGACTTCTGTGCTGGCATCAGATACTTTCATCTTCGTTTTACTGTTGCTGCTCTGCACACCGTAGTATGTGGTGCCGTCGAGCATCAGTTTAATTCCATTGTATATATGAAGGTTGTTATCCTCCTCAGAAGACATTGTTATAGCAGTACCAGCATTGATAGAGAGAACATCCTCACCAGAAATAAAACCAAATATTTCCAACGAACCAGTACTAACTATTCCTGAGCTATTTGAAATGAGCTTACTGTTACCTTGCACTCCTATTTGGAGTTCTGGCATTTCGCTGTATACAGCAGCCTGACCATAACCATTGTTAGCTGTTGCAGTAATCGTGGCGTTTTTTATATAAAGCCTATTGACGTTAGGAACAAACGTTACCGTGCCGTTATCGACGGGTATGTTGTCCTTGTTGGCATCAGTCACTCGCACGCCGGCTATCCACAAATTATACTCCTCTGCACTGACGTTCATGGCCGTTGCCACGAGCAATAAGAATAAGAGGCATATCCGCCTCAACATGTTTACATTTTTCATTATTTTGACTTTGTTATTATTTTGTTTGTTTTCTATTTTATGAGTAATTACATGGACATTATATGTTTATATGAAAACGCAAAGCATCCGCACACATGGCAACATGAGCCACGTATGCGGACACATCCGTTTATTCTTCTCTTCTATAAATTATAAGGTAAGTATACAAATATCTGGATTGAGTAAGTTTTTGCCCAATTAAATCAACCGTATTAACATTATTTATACCACCAATTTTCATCACCCTATAAACTATATTATTGGTCGCTGGCAGGATTGTACACCTGCGATTCTGCACCACTGAGGAA
This sequence comes from Prevotella sp., assembly GCA_016281055.1. Taxonomy (GTDB): domain Bacteria; phylum Bacteroidota; class Bacteroidia; order Bacteroidales; family Bacteroidaceae; genus Prevotella. The sequence goes on along the minus strand of JAEEHW010000144.1, from coordinate 94,153 downwards.
CAAGTTCACTATCTGGTTAGCATCGGACATGGTTATATATCCGTCACCATTCACGTCGGCAGCATCAATGTTGATGTCAATGGCTGACTTTTCTGCGGCAAGGAAGTAATTCACCACAAGATTTGCATCTGCCATGGTGATGGAGCCATCCATGTTCACGTCGCCGGTTTTTCCAGATGTTGGCGGGAACACGTAGCAGAGCATACTCTGCGAGTTGGCTACATAGTAATAGGCGCCGACCTTCGTAAGTGAAGGCGCGGCCTTCGATGCCTCAACGCCATTCACCTTATATGTGGTGCGACTGTGAAACTGCTTTCCGTCAACCGGTGATATTGCCATCTCAACGAGATACATCTTGCCGGACTTAAACTTGTCACCTCTGCTCATTGATGTCTTTCCGCCATTAGTGTCCAGCTCATACCAGTTTATCCTGCTCACGGGGCAGTACCTTTGATTTTGTTCCTTTGCATTAACTATTGGCATTCCGTATGCAGCCTTCGCACCTGCCTCTGCGGCTATCGCCCACACAGGTTCCTTACCCGGGACGGGAGCAGTGATTGTGTCTTCTGCCGTGCGCATATATGTGCCACCTTCTGGCGTGGGCACGGTGTATCTCCATACGAAGTGTTTCTGATTGGCAGCCACTCCTGTTGCCCTTTCATCTTGATGCACCTGCACACCGTCACGCTCTATGAAGGCAGAGAAGTCTTTATCAGCAGGAAACTCGTAGTCGTCTTCAAGTTCCACAGTGAAGACTATGCCGAGTTTTTCGTTGGCGCAAACATCAGCAGCATCATGCAGATCAATTGTTTTCATACCTATGGTGTAACCCACGCTTACAGACTTCACACCCTTCGTAGGACTTGTCACCTCATAGTCGGCAGGTTCGAAGTCCGTAGGCCATGTGAAGTTGGTGATGTCTATGCGTCTGACTGTATGGTCTGGCTTGCCATAGGCTATAGTCACCCAGTCTCTGCATAGTTTGTAATCTTCGCCATAAACAGAATTTTCGTAAACGTATGCACCTTCTGGGTCATGATAATATACGCTGTCACCGAAGTATTCGTTATAAATACCTACTATTGACCCCATTTCATCTCCCTTGACCTTCAGCATGGTGTTTTTGCCTTCGAGGCTCAAAAACAATGAATTATCCAAACTTCTTATTCCCCACTGCTGCCCATGCACCGTCACCTTGGCTCCATCTGCTATGGTCAGGCCAGTTCCTTGGAAGATGCTTATTCCACTGACACCTGATAATTCCAACGTACCGTCACCTGTAAAGGTTACTTCGCCACGGCTTAACGCCATTGCTCTAACAACAGAAGATGTAACGACATTTTTCCCCACCAACTTGATATTGAGCCCGTCTATACTACTATCTATAGCAGCTGGATACGCACTGTCGTCGTATGTGATTCTTGCGTTTTGCAGCGTCAATGTCTTTGTGGAAGGGGTATATCTGACTATACCGCTGAGTACACCATCGACATTTGGAAGGTCTGTACTCGTTTCCACCTGCTGATTGCCTATCCACAGGCCATAGGCCCTTTTGGTGAAATATCCTGTCGTGGGATTAGCATAGCTGACATCGCTATTGTTACTGGAATACATAACAGCCCCCTTCAGGTACATGCAACCATAGAACATATTGGTTGAAGAATTGCACGACCATGCTTCATTACAGTATATCGTTGTGAGTTCCGAACATTCCAAGAACATATTGTCCATGTTGGTCACATTGTCTATGCCGAATGAACTCAGGTTGAGGGCCGTCAACTTTGCGCAATGAGCAAACATCATCGACATATTTTTCACTTTCAAGGTGTTGAAATAACTGACATCAATATCTGTCAGCAATTCACAAGACTTGAACATATTGCTCATTGAAGTACATTCCGACGTATTCAGATATTTCATGCCATAGATAGCCTTCAGGGCCTTAAACATATAGAACCAGTAAGCGCAGCTCTTAGGTCTGGCATTCTTGAACGATGAATCGAACTCCACCTTTTCCACCGATGCCTTGATGTCATTCCAAGGAGCTTGCATACTGGAAGTATTCTCACAATTCCACACAAAAGAGCTGGAACTGCTTGTTATGTCTCCATACTTGAACTTCAGTGTTCCATTTTTGTACTCTGCATACGGAACGTCTTCCGCATTCACGCCCAATGACATTGCCAAAACCGCAATGGTCAGTAATAAAATCTTCTTCATATATGGATTTTTTGTCAATTTTTTGCAAAATTACAAAATAAATCCAATATACACAAATATAATATAAATTATTCTTGCAAGCCTTGCTTGCTGGGTAGCCAAGGGAAGCAAACAGGAGTTATCGCGACTTTCAGTCGCTTTGTAGTTAAAGGACATTACGTTTGCAAATCCCACACGTTTTCCCGTATTTTTCTATTTCTCCTATTATATGTTTTCTGTCCCTCACAACCACGGTGGATGAAACATTTTATAAAAGGATGTGCAACAGTATTCTTTGGCTGACATATATATTATTAGTAAATTTGCATCGCTAAAAAAGAAACGTGACATTAACTTTCAATAAAACATATACAATGAAAAAAACATGCTTGCTTTTGCTTGCTGCCTGTATGCTGAAACCAGCGATGGCACAAGAGACATTTGAATTGGGAAAACCTAACAATTCCAATTACCGCTACCTGGACGAGTATCAGGCACTCAAAGACTACATTGACTATTCCAAGTACCCGAACTTCAAACTCGGTGCCGGTACGACAGTCAGTGACTATCTCAACAATTCCACGTTCAAGAACCTTATCAACAAAAACTTCACCGAGACAGTTGCCGGCAATGCCATGAAGATGGCAAGTTGCGTGGATGCCAAAGGCAACATGAATTTCACAACGGTGAAGAACTACGTGAAGGCTGCGACCGATGCCGGACTTAATGTCTATGGCCACACCCTCGCATGGCATTCGCAACAGCCGAAAAGTTGGCTGCTGAAGCTTGTTGCCGACAAACCAGCACCTGAACTGGAAGACGCTGATGTTGAATTCTGGGAAACGGTTGCCAGCAAGGACTACCGTGTCACCCAGAGCGTAGGCTGGACTTCAGACAAAACACAATATGATTTCTCCATCAGTTTCGATGCTACCAACGGTCTCAAGGTTACGACCAGAAAATCGTATTCATGGCAAGTGCAGTTTGATGCCATGTCTGACATCATGCTCCAGACAAACAAGAGCTACAAGATGACCATAACCATAAAAGGCTCGAAGAACGGCCATGTGAACGGAACTATCGGTGACTTTAATGGCGGTGCAAGTTTCGATGCGTCGTTCACTACAGAGTGGAACGATGTGGAAATGACCATCAAACCTACGATGGAGAGCAGCCTCATACTTATGCACATACCGAGCTACGTCGGCGACGTGTATATCAAATCCATCAAGTTTGAGGAGCTGAAGAAAGGCAAGACCATCAACGAGGAGCGCCGCTGCATGAAGGCACATGCCACCGCAAGGCAGGCAAACGTGTGGGACAACCAGATATGGCTGGTGCCGGGTTCGTTCTCTTCCGGCGCAAGCTATGTGTTCAAGGCTGACGTGCGTGCCGACAAGGCTGCATCCGCATCAACACAGATTCACAGCACTCCAGGCAGCTTCGTTGACGGCAATGCATTTGGCAACATATACTTCACCCCTGAATGGAAGACCATCACCGTCAGCGGAAAGTTTGCAAAAGCCGGCCAGAGCATAGCCTTCAACCTCAGCGAACTGGCAGAGGAAAACACCTATTACTTCGACAATGTGAGCCTGAAGATAAACGGAGTAGAGAAGATGACGAACGGCGACTTTGAAGGTACCAACGTCAGCACATTCAAGGCAAAAGAATATGGTGGAGGCCCCGTTGCCCCAACGATTGCAGACAACCTTACCTACGTCTATATACCAGGCACCATCCCCTTGTCACAGCAGGAGCGTCACGACACTCTCGTTTATGCCATGGACAAATGGATAAAGGGCATGATGACAGCCTGTGGCGGAAAGGTAAAGGCATGGGACCTCGTCAATGAGGCCATTTCCGGCGGTGGTAACGACGGTTCTGACAACTATGTGCTGCAGGGAAACAATCCAAGCGGCAATCCCGATGCCACATGGGACGTGGGCGGCGATGCCTTCTTCTGGCAGGACTACATGGGTTCACTGGAATACGTGCGTCAGGCATGTCGCCTGGCACGCAAGTATGGCCCGGAGGACATAGTGCTTTTCATCAACGACTACAACCTTGAATCAGACTGGGACGACAACAAGAAACTCAAGTCGCTCATCAACTGGATAAAGAAATGGGAGGCCGACGGAGTTACCAAGATTGACGGCATCGGCACGCAGATGCACATCTCATACTATGAGAACAGCAGCACACAGAGCAGCAAGAAGAGCGCCATCACAAACATGTTCAAACTTATGGCAAAAACGGGAAAGTATGTGCGTGTCAGCGAACTGGACATGGGCTATGTGGATGCCAACGGCAACAGCGTATCTACAACCAACATGACAGAGACGCAACACAAGAACATGGCAAACTTCTACGAATGGATAATAAAGGAGTTCCTCCGTCTTGTCCCCGTGGATCAGCAGTGGGGTATATGCCAGTGGTGCACCAATGACGCTCCGGCAGGCTCAGGATGGCGTAAAGGCGAACCGGTGGGTATCTGGGATCTGAACAATTACCGCAAGCATGCCTATGCAGGATTCGTGCGCGGACTCGGCGGAGTGGTTTACAACGGTGCTGACAGCATAGACGGCATAGAAGCCGACGAACCAGCAGACATTGACACCTCGAAAGGCATATACAACATCAACGGCATGCCGCTGAAGGCAACATCCCTTGACAATCTGCCTTCAGGCCTTTACATAGTAAACGGCAAGAAAGTCGTGGTAAAGTAAAGCATTACTTTACTTGGGAATAAAATGGAGTTAGAGGAGTTAAGGGGAGTTAAAGGACAAATGTATTTGACTGAATGAATGAGTAAACGCAATGTCCTTTAACTCCCCTTAATTAACAAACAAGCCCTGCTTGAGAAACATGAGTAATTGTTCTAAATCTCCACCGCCAAGAAAACTCATTCTAAGCGAGGAAAACGAGTTCGGTGGACAACAAGCCCACAAAAGGGGTGCAATGCAACAGCGGGGCTGTAAACCGCATTCTCGACGGTGGGCATTTTCCCGAAAAACAATAAAAACACAAAAAAGGCACGTTTTAGTACCAGCTACGGACTAAAACGTGCCTTTTTATATTGTAAAAGCATAGATTTTGCAGTGCAAAGTGATAGCTATTATACAGTAAAACGATAGCTTTTACACTGCAATATGATAGCTTTTACACTGCAATATGATAGCTTTTACACTGAATTAAGAAAACTTTACAATTTTAACATTGTTCTATTTCTCCACTCAATACGCTGCACGATACTTGCCGTCATCCTTGTCTTCAAGCATTGAAAGGTAGCTTTGATAACGTGATGCGGCAATGTAATGCTCCTCCACAGCCTTAATGACAGCGCAGCCTGGCTCATGGGTGTGGGTGCAGTCAGAGAAACGGCAGTCGGCAGAAAAGCGGAAGATATCCTTAAAATAAGATGTCAGTTCGTTGCGCTCAATGTCAAACGTACCGAAACCGCGAATGCCCGGGGTATCAATTATCCAACTCTGAGCAGTATCATCGCACGAAGTGCAAGGAAGAGGTATCATCTCACTGAAGGTTGTGGTGTGTATGCCCTGGTCATGGGCATCGCTGACCTCTGCAGTACGAAGATTAGCATCAGGCACGAGGGCGTTGATGATTGTGCTCTTGCCTACCCCACTGTTTCCACTCAGCAATGTTATCTTTCCATGAAGCCGTTCAAGCAAGCCATCCATGCCATCGCCATGCTTTGCAGACACCACGATGCTCTCGTAGCCCACAGTATCATACAGAGTACACAGCATATCGAGATAATGACGCTCGTCGGCATCGAGAATATCAACTTTATTGAACACCAGTATCACCGGCACGCGGTATGCCTCTGCAGAAGCAAGGAAACGGTCGATGAATGTAGTGCTGGTTTCCGGACTCTTCACCGTCACTATCAGCATGGCCTGATCTACGTTAGCAGCGATGATGTGGCTCTGCTTGGAAAGGTTGGTGGATTTTCGGATGATGTAGTTCCTGCGGTCTTCTATCTCCGTTATCCATCCATCAGCAAAAACGACCCTGTCGCCCACTGCAACAGGATTGGTGCTACGTATGCCCTTGAGGCGAAAGTTGCCCTTCACCTTACAGTCATACGCAGCACCATCGTCAGCCAGTACAGTGTACCAGAATCCTGTGTTCTTAATTACTAATCCCCGCACACTGACTATACTGTCATTATTTCCTTGTTCTTTTCCTCGATAAGTGCATCAAGCTTGGCGATGTACTTGTCGTGCACCTTCTGCAGATCATTCTCTGCATCCTTCTCTACATCCTCAGAGAGTCCGTCCTTGATGGCCTTCTTCAATTTCTCCTTGATATCGCCACGCACATTGCGCACCTCAATCTTTGCCTTCTCTGCAATCTTGCCACACTGCTTTACGAGTTCCTTACGGCGTTCCTCGGTTGGCTGTGGTATGGCAAGGCGGATGACCTCACCATTGTTATCTGGGGTGATACCCACCTCTGAATCCATAATTGCCTTCTCTATGGCGCGGATGGCTTTCTTGTCCCAAGGCTTAATGGCTATCGTGCGGGCATCAGGGGTAGAAACATTGGCCACCTGGTTGAGCGGTACCATCATACCATAAGAGTCCACCTTTATTCCATCAAGTATTGCCACATTGGCACGACCTGCGCGGATGCGCGAAAGCTGTTCCTCAAGAAACATTGCTGCCATTTCCATACGCTCCTCGGCGTCCTGGAGAGTCTGTTTTACGTCTATCATATTTATATATTAAAAATTACTATTGTTTTTATCGCTACAAAATTACTAACATTTTCTCACTTGACAAAACATTTCAGCAAATATTTTGCCGTATGAATATTTTATCGTAAATTTGCAGTCGAATTATAAACAACTATTTCACATGAGACACATTATATATTATATATACCTTGCCGTAGTATTGATGACGGCAGCATGCACGAACAAGGAAGCACACACGGAGGACAACGGCAACGGCATTACGATGCGCCATGCCGAACTGCTCTCCATGCAGGAGCACGACGGATACATCACGGTGAACATCACCAACCCATGGGACACCACACGAACGCTGCATAAATACGTCCTGGTGAGAAAAGGCGAGGAAAAAGGCAAGAAACTGCCCGAAGGCGACGTGGTGTATATCCCACTGCGCTCCACCGCGGTATATACATCAGTGCACTGCGGACTGATAGACGAACTGGGAGCATACGGGTGCATAAAAGGCGTGTGCGACCTGCAGTACATCAACATAAAGAAAATACATGACGACGTAGCGCACAAGAAAATATCAGACCTCGGAGAATCAATGACACCAAACATTGAGGCCATCATAAACATGCAGCCAGACGCCATATTCCTGTCGCCATTTGAAAACGGCGGCACATACGGAAAGACCGGAAAAATAGGCATACCCATCATAGAGTGTGCCGACTATATGGAGACATCACCACTGGGAAGGGCAGAATGGATGAAATTCTATGGACTGCTGTTGGGAAAGGAGAGAGAAGCCGACAGTCTGTTCAACGAGGTTGAGAAAAAATACAACGACATAAAACAGCAAGCACAGAAAGTAAGGACACACCCCACGGTGGTTACGGAAATGAAGATAGGCAGCACATGGTATGTAGCAGGCGGTGAGAGCACCGTGGGCATACTCATCAGCGATGCCGGAGGCAACTATATCTTCAAGGACGTCAAAGCCAGAGGGGCACTGCCATATAGTCCGGAACTGGTATATGAAAAAGCAAAACATGCAGACTTCTGGCTGATAAAATACAATCAGGCAACAGACATGACACTCGCCAACCTCAAAGGGCAATGGGGATTGAACGAAAAAATGAAAGCATACCAGACTAAGCAGACATACGGATGCAACCTTTCACTGACGCATTTCTATGAGGAAACGCCGTTCCATCCGGACATACTGCTCAAAGAATATGCCGACATACTGCACGGCAAAGCACAGGGCAAATACTACAAAAGGATAGAACAATGACAAAAGGGCTCAAAATAAACATATTGCTGGCAATACTGCTTATTCTTTTCGCCATACTCAACCTGATATACGGTTCGGTAAACATACCTGCCGACGAGGTATTCAACATCCTGGCAGGCAAAGAGGCGACACGCGACAGTTGGGGCTACATCATCAGGGAAAGTCGCATACCGCAGATGTTTACGGCAATACTGTGCGGTGCATCGCTCGCCACTGCCGGACTGATGTTGCAGACAGTATTCCGTAACCCGCTGGCTGGTCCCTCGATACTGGGTATCACCAACGGTGCCAGCCTGGGCGTGGGAATAGTGATGCTCATCACCGGCGGTACAATCAGCATAGGCGAAGGTGCCGTAACAGGATTTCTTGCCGTGATAATAGGGGCATTCCTCGGAGCCACCGCCGTGATAATGCTGCTGCTTGCCTTCGCCAGCGTGGTGCGCGGCGGCATGATGCTACTCATCGTGGGCATCATGATTAGTTTCCTCGTCTCAAGCATGGTGATGCTGCTCAACTTCTTCGCGACAGCCGACAATATCCATAATTATGTAATGTGGGGTATGGGCAGTTTCAGCGATGTAGGCTCCACCTCACTGCCATTCTTCGCCATCACATGCGGCATCGGACTCTTTCTTGCAATATTGCTGACAAAACCGCTCAACGCCCTGCTTCTCGGCGACAGCTACGCCGTAAACCTCGGCACGAACATAAAACATACACGGTTGCTGCTGCTGACGGCTACAGGCATACTCACCGCAACGACAACAGCCTTCTGCGGACCAGTAGCCTTCGTAGGACTCGCCGTGCCACACATAGCACGCATAATAACAAAAACTGCAAACCACACCACACTGATGCCCGCCTCTATGCTGTGCGGAGCCATCATATGTCTGGCATGCAACCTTATCTGCGTATCACCTGAAAGTACTATCATACCACTGAATGCCGTCACCCCACTTTTCGGAGCTCCAGTTATAATATATATAATGGTAAAAAGGTAAAAATACCCAAAAATAATGAACCAAAAATACAGATTACAGTAAAATGTGCAAAAATGACTGTTTTAGGCCCTTGTGTACGCAAACATTCGTTGACTAATATCAAATATGCGGCTTTTTAGGCAAAAAACACAAAGCAAAATTTGCCCATATTATAGAAAAACTGTAATTTTGTACTCAGAAAAACAATCTCAATGGTTACAAGATATCATTAAGGTTGAAAGATTTCAGGATTTAACATGGATATTGTTTAGGTTAGTAGATATATAATAGATTTAGGTTTTAGTTATTAGGTTAGAAAAAAGATTGTTTAACTCTTGGATGATAGAGAACAACCGCGAGGTTAGTCTTGTTATTAGAAAAGATTTTAGTTAAACATACTTTAAATGCACTGCCACTCGAGAAGAGCAGCAGTGCATTTTTCATTTATAAAAATAAAAACTCCATTCTTTTCCAAAAACCAACCGTTTTTATTTGCATATCTCATAAGTTTATTGTAACTTTGCAGTGATTTGCAAAAACACTTAAACTGAGCTACAGCTATGAGTTATCACAGAAAGAATCTACCACACACTATAAAAGCCTCATATACATCGTGCATATTTGCATTCGTTTTCAACATACTACTGGCATACATTGCCTATGCTTTGTGCAGAGTGATATTCATTCTGGAAAACTACCAACTATATAAAGAAGGATGGGAACAACTGTCAATCGGCAATATATTCAAAGGAGGACTACTGTTTGATACTTCTGCTATCCTATACACCAACGCATTGTACGCACTAATAATGCTGGCGCCGCTGCACCTCAAGGAACGCAGAATATGGCAGTCATTTGCAAGAGGATTGTTCATTATCGTAAACAGCATAGCTGTGGTGATGAACCTCACTGATGCTGTTTATTTCACATACACCGGCAGACGCTCCACAACGAGTGTATTCAGCGAGTTCTCTCATGAAGGAAACATCCTGTCTATCATCGGCACCGAACTCATAAACCACTGGTATCTCGTGATTGCCGGCATCATAATCATCTTTGCCCTGTATCGCTTTGCATTAAAGGTTGACGAACTGCGGTTCTACAGTCATGGAAAGACGAACAAGTCAAGCTATTACATCACCCAAATAGTTGCCCTCGTGTTCTTCATCCCACTCTGCATAGCAGGTATGCGCGGCGGTTTCACCACGGCAGTGAGACCCATCACGATAAGCAATGCAAATCAGTATGTAAATCATCCATCAGAAGCAGCAATGGTATTGAACACACCATTCTCCTTCATCCGTACCGTCGGAAAAGATGTATTCCACAACCCAAATTACTTTACACAAGAAATAGCAGACAAGCTATACTCACCAATACACAATGCCACTGCAGACAGCACCGCACAGACCAAAGTGACGAAACAGAAGAACGTCGTGGTGCTGATAGTGGAAAGTTTCGGAAGGGAATACATCGGGAAATACAACGAACATCTTGACGATGGAAAATACAAAGGGTATGCACCTTTCATTGACGAATTGTTAGAGCAGTCGTTAACATTCGACTACACCTTTGCCAATGGACGAAAGAGCATAGACGGTATGCCATCAATACTTTCAAGCATTCCAAACTTCGTAGAGCCATTCTTCCTCACGCCAGCATCACTAAACGATGTAAGCGGACTGGCAGACCGCTTGGGCGAATGTGGATATGCCAGTGCATTCTTCCACGGTGCACAGAACGGGAGTATGGGATTCGAAGCTTTCTCTAGAACAACTGGTTACCAGAAATACTATGGCAGGAATGAGTTTAACGATGACAAACGTTTTCGCGGCGACAAGGACTTTGACGGTACATGGGCCATTTGGGATGAGCCGTTCATGCAGTTCTATGCACTGAAGATGTCAGAGATGAAGGAACCGTTCATCACATCTATCTTCACTGCTTCGAGCCATTCTCCATACAATATCCCAGAGGAATATTCAAAGAAATTCCCAGAAGAAGGAACGAACCCTATACACAAGTGCATCAGATATACAGACATGTCTCTGCGCCGTTTCTTTGAAACAGCCAAGAAACAGCCTTGGTACAAGAACACTATCTTCGTACTCACATCTGACCATACGAACATTACCGACCATAAGGAATACGGCACAGACCTCGGAGTGTTCTGCGCACCAATATTATTCTTTGATCCATCCGGTGAAATGCCGCGTGGGCGCATACACAGCATAGCGCAGCAGATAGACATCATGCCAACAATCCTGAATTATCTTGGATATAACAAATCATACGTAGCCTTCGGAATAGACCTTCTGAATACACCGGCAGACAAGACATGGGCAGTAAACTACAACAACGGTATATACCAATATGTGAAGGGCGATTATATCATCCAATTCGACGGCACTGACATCAAAGCCGCCTATAATTACAAAACGGATTGGATGATGACAAGGAACCTTACATCCGAGGCATCACTGCAAGATACTTTCAAGCACATGACGCAGGAACTGAAGGCTATCATCCAAAGTTATATGCAGAGAATGGAAAACAATGCTTTACGTTGACGTTATTCTTCCACTACCACTTGACGGTTTGTTTACCTACTCCGTACCTACAGAGTTGGAAGGGAAAGTGCGCCCCTATACAAGGGTAAAAGTGCCGTTCGGAATAACCAAGACACACACCGCACTCATCGTGACAAGTCACACCGAACCTCCGCAGTGTGACTTTGAGATAAAAAGCATAATAACAATACTTGATGACAAACCCATTCTACTTCCCGAACAATACAGACTCTGGGAATGGATTAGTCACTATTACATGGCACCATTGGGCGACATAATGCAGGCTGCACTGCCACACGGTATTAAACAAGAAGAGTCATACCGTCCCAAGACAGAGGTGTACATACGCCTTACCAATCAATACAAAAACGAGCAGTCGCTTCACAATGCTATGAATATGCTCGCACGCTCACCGAAACAATTAGAGGTGTTTACCACTTACCTCGAGATGAGCGGATGGGCAGAACTGCAACAACGTAATGAGATAACACGAGAGGAACTTATCAACTCTTCGCACTGTACCACAGCACAGGTAAAGGCATTAGTTGACAAAGGTTTCCTGCAACCATACGATGTAGAAGTAGGCCGTCTCAACTCCAACGAAGAACCGCATCCTGAAAGAATAAAACAACTGAGCGAAGCGCAGACGACAGCGTTTAGGATGCTTTCAAACACCAACAGTCAGACAAATACTGAAGGCAGTAAAACGACAGTCAGCCCCACCCTACTGCACGGAGTCACCTCATCGGGAAAAACTGAGATATACATTCATCTCATACAGGAAGCCATAGACCACGGTGAACAAGTGATGTATCTACTTCCTGAGATTGCCCTCACTGTGCAGATGACCAACAGACTGAAACAGATATTCGGCAACAGACTGGGCATCTATCATTCCAAATATTCCGATGCAGAACGTGTTGAGATATGGCAGAAGCAGTTGTCTGATACCCCATACGACGTTATACTCGGCGCACGTTCCGCCGTTTTCCTGCCATACCAGCGATTAGGCCTCATCATCGTTGATGAAGAACATGAGACTTCTTTCAAACAGCAAGACCCATCACCACGATACCATGCACGTTCCGTTGCATTGATGATGGGCAGATGGAGCAATGCCCAGGTAATACTTGGCACTGCCACACCATCAGCTGAAAGCTATTACTATGCCAAACAGGGAAAATACAACCTTGTTGAACTAAAGACACGTTACCGTGACATACAACTACCACACATTGACGTGGTAAACACTAAAGACCTGCGGCACCGTAAACTCATGCGTGGCATGCTTTCCCCAACACTGAAAACAGCAGTCATCAACGCATTACGCCGTGGCGAGCAGGCAATCATATTCCACAATCGCCGTGGGTTCTCTCCTATCATTGAGTGCCACCAATGCGGTTGGAGTCCTAAATGTCCTAACTGCGACGTCTCTCTTACATACCACAAAACAACCGCTGCACTAACATGCCATTACTGTGGCTACACCTATCACATGCCCTCTCAATGCCCTGACTGCCAAAACCCAGACCTTCGCGATCGTGGAGCTGGCACAGAGAAGATTGAAGATATGATTATTGATGAACTGCGAGAGGTTTCTGACCATCTGCGCATAGCACGCATGGACCTCGACACCACACGAACTCGCAACGCATACGAGCGTATCATCAACGATTTCTCACATGGCAAGTCAAACCTCCTGATTGGCACACAGATGGTGACTAAAGGACTTGATTTTGCCGGTGTAAGTGTAGTCGGCATCATCTCCGCTGACACCATGCTCAACCAACCCGACTTCCGTGCATACGAACACGCATACACTATGATGACCCAGGTAGCAGGAAGGGCTGGCAGAGCTGGCAGACGAGGCCTTGTGATACTGCAGACCTCACGACCTGAACTACCAGTGATTCGACAGATAGTACACAACGATTACGAGGGTTTCTTCAATTCACTCATGACAGAGCGACGTGATTTCCGATATCCTCCTTTCACCCGACTTATCGACATATATCTGAAACACAAGGATAACAATGTGGTTAACTCCGCTGCGATAGAACTGGGCAGCCGTCTCAGGCAATGTTTTGCAAACAGAGTACTTGGGCCTGACCGTCCTTCTGTAGCAAGGATAAAGCAACTCAACATCCGCAAGATTGTCCTGAAGCTAGAACCAGCACTAAATATAACTCAAACGCGCCGGGACATCCGCAGATGCACCGACGCGCTGTTAGAGGATATTCGCTATAAAAGTCTAATGATATCTTTCGATGTTGACCCTCTGTAGGTCTGCCGACATCATTCGATGTTGCCGCTATGCAAGCCTATTGGAAATCAAACAATTCTATTTCTTCACCTGCACCGCCACCATCATCAAATATCAGGCCGCCGTCATCGTCACCATCAGTTTGTTTCTCCTGCTTACGCTGCACAGGAGGATTCTTCAAATTACCATTCTCATCAAACATATTGTATGTGGTACGCAGCACGGTAAACTCCGTACGTCTGTTCAATGCATTGGCAGTTTCCTGTTCATCCTTCTTCAGTTTCTGAATAAACTCCTCAGTAAGCACATCTCCCTCATTCAACCATGTGTAGCGTTCTGCCACACGACGACGGATTTTCTTCGGTTTCTCCTTACCATAACCCACCGCCACGAGTCTGTCGGCGGCAATACCTTTCTTAATCAAGTATTTCACCACCTCCTCTGCTCTCAGCTGAGAGAGGTGTTTATTGTATTCCGCCGAACCCTTATAGTCTGTGTGGGCTCCCAGTTCTATGGTTATGTTGGGATTCTCGTTCAGGAGCATCACAAGGGAATCAAGAGCCTGTGTACTTGAGGACAGCAGTGTAGCCTTGTCAAACTCATAAAAGATATTGTCGATAAGCACTGGTGCATTGATGCTCGCCAATGCAAACTGCAGGGTATATGTTTCGCTTTCCTTCACCTGCGGCACTGTCAGTTCTTCCTTGTGGTTCAGATACCCCACGCAACTGCCAAGCACTATATATTCCACTCCTGGATGCACCACAACCTCAAACGAACCGTCGCTCTTCACTCCCAGTCTTTCGTTGGTACCGTCAGAACCCACTATGCGTGCTTCACCGGCATTCAGTTCGTAGCCATCCTGTTCATATATCCATCCCTTTATGGTCTGCACCACCTCTGGATTTTCAAACCAGTATATATGGTCGTTACCACGAGCATCGCCCCTGCTCGTCGAGAAATAACCTCTATTATGATTTCCCTCGAACGTCATACCGAAATCATCACCCATGGAATTCAGGGGATAGCCGGGATGTGTCAGGTGATACTCCATGTCATCACCTATGTGGGCAATGAAGATGTCGAGTCCTCCCATTCCCGGATGTCCGTCTGACGAGAAATACAAATCTCCATTAGGGCGGAATGTCGGAAACATTTCATTGCCTGCCGTATTGATGGGTTCTCCAAGGTTTTCCACTCCCATAGCCTTACCGCCCATTATGCGTGTGCGCCATATATCCAGTCCACCTTTTCCACCTGGCATATCACTGACGAAATACAACCATTCGCCGTCTGGCGACATAGCTGGATGTGCGAAACACGACAATGTGTCTCTCGTCAATTCAAAGTCCGACGGCTTGCCCCACGAGGCGTCCGAACGGTTTGCCACCACCACTTTGGCGTATCGCGGACCTGCGGCATCATACGTACACTGAGTGAGGTACATCTGCTGTCCATCGGGTGACAGGCAGCATGCTCCCTCGTCATATTCTGAATTCAGTCCCGTGCCTATCGGTTCCGGACGACTCCATTTTCCCTTGTCGTCTTTCTCCGAATAGAATATATCCGCCGACTTCATTCCTGTCACTCCATTCAGTTCGTCGCCTTCTGCATCGTTTCGTGTTGAAGTAAAGTAAAGCCGGTCATAGTCATCACCGCCCAACACCGGTGAGTAGTCATCACGCCTGGAGTTGAACATATCCATTTTCTTCACTTTATATTGCGACCCTTCTTTCTTCCATTCCGGTGCATGTTTCGCCGACTCTATGCCGTTAATGACAAGCGGATTGTCGGGAAGCGAATCGAGCAGAGCCTCAAATATCTCCAACGCCACCTTGTATTCTCCGTTCTTCAGCAACTGACGTGCGTAGTGCAGGCTGTCCTCCGATGTTGCCACATGGTATCTTGCAGCGTTGCGGTATGCACCTATAGCCTTGCCCGTATTGTTGATGCGCTCATAGCATCGCGCCATCTTCAGCGCCCGCTCACCTCTTTTCTGGTGATCCTGCGCCGGTGTCTTTGTATAGGCACTCCTGTAGTAATCGGCGGCCACGAAGTATTCGCCCAATGCCTCTGCCTTCTCTCCTTTCTTGACAAGGCTCTCGGCATTACATGATGCCAGGAGTGTCAATATGGAAAAAAGAACTACATATATATTATTATGTATAAAACAACCTCGTTTCATGAAAAGAATATCCTTTCTGCATTTTCCGTTGTCATACGTGCCACCTGCTCCGGCTTCACGCTATACGCCTCTGCCATCTTTTCTATTATATGCGGTATGAAACTGCTTTCGTTTCTCTCGCCGCGGTGAGGCACCGGCGCCATATACGGTGCATCTGTCTCAAGCACAATGCGTTCAAGGGGTACCACCGCCGGTAATGTCTGCGGCAGGTTGCTTTTCTTGAATGTCATCACGCCACCTATACCGAGGGCGAAGCCATCAAACTGCAACAATTCGAGTGCCTCATGCTCATTGCCCGTGAAGCAGTGGAACACTCCTCCATGCAGTTCTGCCTCGTACCGCCGCATTATTTTCACCATCTCGTTTTGTGCCTTACGGCAGTGTATCATCAATGGCAGTCCGGTCTCTACCGACCACTCCACCTGTCTTTCAAATGCTGCAAGCTGTTCTTTCTCAAACTCACGCGACCAGTAAAAGTCGAGTCCCACCTCACCTATTGCTATGTAACGGTTCTTTCCTTCTGCAATCACCTGCTTCATTCTGCACAGTACATTCTCGTAATCCTCCTTGACATCCTCCGGGTGCAGTCCCATCATGCCATAGCAATAGTCTGGATATGCCCTGCACACGTTCTCTATGCTTTCCACCGAACTGAGGTTGATGGCAGGCACAAGCAGTTTCACCGCGCCACTGTCTTTGGCGCGCTGTATCACCATGTCGAGGTCGTCACGGAATTCCTCTCCGTCAATATGCGTATGTGTGTCGATAAAGGCCAGTCCCATCACTTGTTTCTTTTCATCATCTTTGCGGCATATTCACGCAAGGATTTCTTTTTCTCTTCCTCCACGCTGACGGCATCGAGTGCCTTGACGGCTGTCTTGTAATATTCTTCCATCTTCGCCTTCGCCATCTTGTCTATGCCGAGTTTGTTGTAGAGTGCAGTCACCGCTGCCACCTTTTCCGCACGGTCAAACTCCTTTGCGTTTATCCAGCGCATCAGTTCTTCCTTGTCTGCTCCCTCTGCTTTCTGCATAGCATTGATGAGCATATATGTCTTCTTGTTGCTTGTTATGTCACCGCCTATGGCTTTGCCAAACACTGCCGGGTCTCCATACACATCGAGGTAGTCGTCCTGCAACTGGAACGACAGTCCCATTGCCTCGCCAAACTTGTACAGGTTTTCCACATCCTCCTTGGGTGCGCCGGCCATCAGTGCTCCTATCTTCACCGCACATGCCAGCAGCACGCTGGTCTTCAGGCGTATCATCTCGATGTATTCTTCCTCGCTCACGTCGTTGCGTGTCTCAAAGTCCACGTCATACTGCTGTCCGTGACCTATCTCTATGGCGGTCTGGGTGAACACGTCCATCACTGCCTGGAAGTCAATCTGCCTGTCTTTATTCTTGCTTTTGAACTGTTCTGACAGCCCCATCATCCATTTGAATGCCAGCACTAGCATATTGTCACCCGACAGGATGGCGGTATTCTCGTTCCACTTACGGTGCACCGTTGGTTTTCCCCTGCGCACGTCGGCATTGTCCATCACGTCGTCGTGCAGCAACGTGAAGTTATGGTATGTCTCCAGTGCCACTGCCTGCGGCAATATGTCCGTTCCGTCCTCACGCCACATCTCGTACGCCATCATCATGAGCATCGGACGTATGCGTTTGCCGCCAAGCGACAACACATAACGTATTGGTTCATACAGTCCGCGCGGTTCCACGTCGAGCGGCAGACGGTCTATGTATTCGTTTATTTTCTCAAGCATCATTTCTATTTAGAGTTAATATATTAAGAATTAAGAGTTAAGAATTAAGAGTTAAGAGTTAAGAATTTGGCTTACCGCTTGACTGCATATAATCCACATGGGATTCTTCACTCTTCACTTTTCACTTTTTCACTTCTTCACAGTTCCACGGCGGCGTTAATCATCAGGCTTGCCGAACTGACGTGATACTTTCCGTACGACAGGTTTAGTTTGAAGCGGTCGAGCAACAGTCCTGCACCTATAGACAGCCCCGCACCGTGACTTCCCTCCGTGTTGTCAGCGAGGTTCTTTGTCTTCATGGAATATGAGCGCCGCGCATTATATCCTCCTGCAATGTAGAACTGATCCGTCAGTTTCAGGTCCACGCCCACGCAGGCATGGCGCAGGAAGGCATAGTCCCAGTGGTTCAGGTCGCCAAACGTCAGCGACACCCTGAGCGGCGAGTTGGGAAACTCGTATGATGCTCCCACCAGCACGTCCAACGGCAGACTTTCAAACTCGTCGTTGTATGCAGACAACTGTCCTCCAAGGTTTTTCACCGCAAGCGATGCCGACAGTCCTATCTCAGCATCGTAATAGTTCATGCCGAGGTCTATCGCCGCCGCCGTACTGGTATAGCTGCCTATCTTGGAGTATATGAATTTCGCACCTATGCCGCCCACCAGTTTCTTTGCCAGCGTATATGACAGCAGGCCCTCAAACACGATGTCTGACGGTGAGAACGTGCCTGTCTGCACATCGTTCGCATCCACCTCTGTCAGTTTGCCATAGTTCACATAGTGTATGGCACCTCCCACGGTGGCCTTGTCGTTTATGATGTCGGTATAGTTGGCGGTATACATCCCCACCCCGTCCATATAGTTCATATACCCCACCGTGATGGTGCGCCCGCCCACCGATGCCAGCATAGCAGGATTTGACAGCGCCAGCGTGGCGTCGTCTTCTATGATTGATATGTTGTCGCCGCCCAGGGCTGCCGCATGCGCACTCTCCGGCATACGCAGGAAATTATACGCCGTCTGGCTCTCCTGAGCCGTCGCACATGCTGCCAAGACGATGGCAAGCGTTGTTAAAAGACACCTTTTCATCTTTAAAATAACGCTTCACATGCGCGTTTATTACTTAAAAAGTGTAATAATATTTGTGTGGTTCGATAATTCTATGTAATTTTGCACGAAGAAAAATGATGCACTCCCCTTCGGGGAAGTGAAAAGTTAACCACTTCCCTATCACTCCAACAAAAGAAAAAATGGAAGTAAAGAAATCACATAATGCCGACCTTGAGCGCCGCCGCCCATTGATACTGGCTGCAGCATTCGTTGCTGCAGCGTTGCTGTTTGTCGGCATTCTCTTCATACCGTTCCGGAGTCTTAGCAGCCTTACCGAGGATTTCCTCGACGACTACTCCATGGACCTCGACCTCCGCGCCAATGAGCAGGATGACATGATTTCCGCTGCCGTGCCGCAGCCGGAGGTGGAACAGAAGGAGGCCACGCAAATCAACAAAGTGGACGAGGTGACAGAGATTGCTCCCGAACAACTGGACCAACCGTCCAACACCGAGGAGGAGACCACTGAGGAACCCGAACAGGAGCAGCCGCCCATCAACCTGAACGGTGACGACGAGGAGGCGCTGCAAATCGTGGAGCAGTTGCCTGAATATCCCGGCGGCATGGTGGAGTTCATGAAATGGCTCACCAAAACGCTGAAATATCCTGCCGAGGCGCTGCAGCGCCACACCGAAGGCAAGGTGATGGTCAGTTTCATCGTCGATAAGGACGGTTCGCTGAGCGACATCAAGGTGGTAAAGTCTGCGGGCAAACTACTTGACGACGAGGCCCTGCGCGTGATGCGCCTCATGCCCAAATGGCAACCGGGCAAAGACAATGGCAAGCCCTGCCGCTCCATGATTGCCATCCCCATAGTGTTTGAGATATAACTTCATAGAGAATTTTATTGGAGTGATAGGGGAGTAGAAAGGGAGTGATAGGGGAGTGAAAGGGACAATACGCTTGCAATGTCTTTAGTCTATGTCATCAGTCTAATACATATGTCCCTTTCACTCCTCTATCACTCCCCTTTCACTACATTTTCACTCCCCCCTGACTTTCCTATTTCTCCACAAGGAAGCCGCTCGCATCTCACTTCCATCATGATTTAACTGCCGATTCCTTGCGATAGAAATCACCAACAGCTGTTTTGCTCTCAAATACGCCAGTATTTCGAAATCTATGTATATCGCTGTACCACAGCGACATACCCTTTTCTGCGATTTTATCACAATCCCCTCCAACTGCAAAAGCATAGCTTTTACACTGTAATTAGGCACCTTTTACCTCCTCAAAGCATACATATTACCATGTAAAAGCCTTCAAATTAATGCACAATTCACAATGCATAATGCATAATTATTGCGCATAAGTCATGCTTTTTATTGCATCTCACCTAATTGTGCATCGTGCATTATGCATTGTGCATTGAATTATTCTTCTATTTTGCCACCCAAACCCATGCGTCATTTGTTCACAAATCTCCCTCACTTTTTTACTGGAGATTTAGAAAAACGCACCATTATCATTTCGCCATCTATCTATGTCATCTTACTTTTTTTGAAGACAACTTAGGACAATGGGGACAACTTTTTTTCACATATCACTTCTGTCATACAATGTTGTCAGTGTTGTCGAGGTTGTCTTCCTTTCAGCTACAAAATCCCATCGCGTAGCCATTTCGACATAGACAGAGTTAAGTTGATGTGGTTATGATTGCTTCGCAAGAAATCTTTTAAAATCTAAACAAAAATCTTATAGAAGAAATATTTCTGGGCGAAGCCCAAGTATTATACTCCAGATTTTTGGGGGATTTCTAACCGAAGGTTATAATAAATAAAAAATAGAATGAAATTATTCATATCGTCTTACATTGTTTTTGAAGACAACTTAGGACAACGGGGACAACCTGTTTTTCACATATCATTTCTGTCATACAGATGTCGTTATTGTTGTTGGGGTTGTCTTTTATTCATCTATTATATACTGTACAAAATCTTTTAAATCAATTTGCACTTATCTGTTGAATCTGCATTATTTTCACCCATTTTCGCTATGCTAAAAAGTGTTTTCATAATTCTTTCCTCCTTTTATCGTTGATACATTTCAGCAGTTCTTTTAAGTTCTCGGCACGTACTCCAATATACACGCACTTTTTTACCGAAATCATGCTTAATTGTTTCTTTTATCGCTAACAAAGTCCAGATACGACAATATTTTTCTGCAAATTCTTGTGTATTTCCGATAAAAACACTAACTTTGCATTTCTGAGGTGAGATACGGAAAGTGAAAGGTGAAAAGAATAAAATAACACTAAACAACATCATACAATGAAGAAACTATTGTTTGCAGCGATGTGCATGGCTGCGATGGCTACACATGCTCAGAATACGCCGGCGTGGAAAGACCCGGCCGTGAACCAGGTGAACCGTGAGGCACGCCGTGCCGCGTTCTTTGCCTTTGAAAACACTGACAAGGCGAAATGCGGCGACAAGACAAAGTCTGGCCGATACCTCTCGATGGAAGGAAAATGGCGTTTTAACTTCGTGAAAGACCACGACAAGGCTCCAAAGGACTTTTTCAGCCTGAAATTTGATGACTCGCAGTGGGTGGACTTCCCCGTGCCAGGACTGTTCGAGATTGAGGGCTACGGCGACAAGATATACAAGAACGTGGGCTACGCATGGGGCACGACATTCAACAGCAACCCTCCATACATTGACGAAACGAACAACTATACGGGTTCGTACAGAAAGACTTTTGAACTGCCTGCCGACTGGAACGGTCAGGAGGTGTATTTTCATGTGGGCTCTGCCACAAGCAACATCTCCGTATGGGTGAACGGCAAGTACGTGGGGTACTCGGAGGACTCGAAAGTGGCTGCCGAGTTCAACATCACGAAATACTTGAAGAAGGGCAAGAACCTCATTGCCATGCAGGTGATGCGCTGGTGCGACGGCTCGTATCTGGAGGACCAGGACTTCTGGCGCTTCACGGGCATAGCACGCGAGGTGTATCTGTATGCACGTCCGAAAGTGCACATTGAGGACATCAGCATCAATGCCGACCTGAAAAACGACTACAAGGAAGGCATACTGTCTGGCGAGGTGAAGATAGTCGCCGCCAAAGGCAAGACCGTTGAAACGCAGTTGTTTGACCCGCAGGGCAATCTGGTGAAGCAAAACAGCACCACGATGCTCAACGACGGTCCGTTTACCTTCGGCTACGGAACGCTGGGCGAGGTGAAGCCGTGGACAGCAGAGACACCGAACCTATACACGCTCACCATGACGCTGAAGCAGGGCGACGAGGTGCTTGAGGCAATCCCACTGCGAATAGGTTTCCGCCACATAGAGATAAAGGACGGTCAGCTGCTGGTGAACGGTCAGCCGATACTCATTAAAGGTGCCGACCGACATGAGTTGGACCCCGACGGCGGCTACATCGTCTCTGTGGAGCGCATGATCCAGGACATAAAGATAATGAAGCAGCTGAACATCAACGCCGTGCGCACCTGCCACTATCCTGACGACCCACGCTGGTATGACCTTTGCGACGAATACGGCATATACCTCACGGCAGAGTCAAACCTGGAGAGTCACGGCATGGGCTACGGCGACAGGACCCTGGCAAAGCGCGCAGACTTCGAGAAGGCTCACCTGGAGCGTCAGCACGGCAATGTGCTGTCGTTCAGAAACCACCCCAGCATCATAGTGTGGTCGCTTGGCAACGAGGCCGGCTACGGCCCCAACTTTGAGAAGGCATACGACTGGGTGAAGGCTACGGACAAGACACGCCCGGTGCAGTATGAGCAGGCTGGACATAACGGCAAGACCGACATCTTCTGCCCGATGTACTACGGCTACGAGGGTTGCGAGGCATACGCCAAGGACAAGAACCCACGTCCGCTGATACAGTGCGAATATGCACACGCCATGGGCAACTCGATGGGTGGTTTCAAGGAATACTGGGACATCATACGCAAGAGTCCAAAATACCAGGGCGGCTACATCTGGGACTTCGTTGACCAGGGTATGCGCGACAAGAGTCCGATAACCGGACGTGAGATATTCACCTACGGTGGTGACTACGGCAAATACCCGGCATCAGACTACAACTTCAACTGCAACGGCATCATCGCTCCAGACCGCCGTCTGAATCCGCATGCTCACGAGGTGGGCTACTACTACCAGAGCGTATGGGTGAAGGACACTGACCTGAAGCAGGGCAAGTTTGAGATATACAACGAGAACTTCTTCAAGACACTCGACGACCTGGAACTGCAGTGGACCGTGGGAGGCGGCGAGATACAGCAGCAGGGCGGCACCATCGACATCAGCGGCATACAGCCGCAACAGCGCAAGGAGATGAACAGTGCAGACTTGCAGCAGGCCATCAGCAACATGCTGGCACAGCATGGCGACAAGGAGATATTTGTCACGATGCTGTTCAAGTCGAAGAACGGTGCACCACTGGTGGACAAAGGTCAGGTGATGGCAAGGCAGCAGTTCTGCATCAACGAATACAGATTCCCTGAACTGAAACAGGAGACGGCAGAGGTGCAGAAAGAGGAGACAAACACATACGTGAAGCTGTCTGCCGGCGGCACTGACATCTACGTGGGCAAGCATACCGGCTGGATAGACTATCTGACCGTTGACGGACAGGAGATGCTGCAATTCCGCGAGAGCATAGTGCCGGAGTTCTGGCGCGCACCTACCGACAACGACTATGGTGCAAGGCTGCAGCAGCGCTTCGGCACATGGAAGGCACCGCAGATGCGCCTGAAAGGATGCACGGTAAACGGCAATTCCATCACCACTACCTTCGACATGCCTGACCAGAAAGCCACACTCGAGATGACATACACCCTCACCAAGGAAGGCGAGGTGCTGGTGCGCGAACACATGACGACGGAGAAGGGTGCAAAGATTAGCGAACTGTTCCGCTTCGGCATGGGCATACAGATGCCAAAGCAGTATGACCAGGTGGAATACTACGGCCGCGGCCCAGTAGAGAACTATTCCGACCGCAACTCTTCGGAGTTCATCGGCATATACAAGAATGCCGTATCGAAAGAGTATTATGAATATGTGCGCCCGCAGGAGAGCGGCAACCACACCGACGTGCGCTGGTTCAACGTGGTGAACAAGAGCGGCAAGGGCCTCTGTTTCTATTCTAACGCTCCGATGGAAGCCTCTGCACTGCCTTATACCACTGCGCAGCTGGACGACGGCATGCACAAGGAAAAGGCATGGGGACACCACAGTGGCGACCTCATACCGTCAGGCATGACATCTGTACACATACAGCAACTCCAGATGGGACTGGGTTGCGTAAACTCATGGGGTGCATGGCCGCGCAATGAGTATCGCGTGCCTTACAAGGACTACGATTTCACATTCGCCATTAAGGCAGTAAAATAAGTGACAGAGGAGTAGAAGAGGAGTGATAAGGGAGTAGAAGGGAAGTGAAAAGGACACATGTATTAGACTAACAACATTACAAGCGTATTGTCCCTTTCACTCCCCTATCACTCCCCTTCTACTCCCTTATCACTCCCTTAAAATAAACGTAAACAAAAAAATGAAAAGACTATTGACAACAATCCTCGTCATGGGCTGCATGCTGCACGTCATGGCAGAGGATACAGCAAAACCGTTGATACAGAATGTAGGAGCATACGAGAGTATGTCGCTCAACGGCAAATGGAACTATATCGTGGATGTGCAGGAAGAAGGCTACTACGACTACCGCATGAACCCCACACGCTGGGGATTCTTCAACAATGCCAAGCCACAAAAACCTGAGGACCTGATTGAATACGATTTCGACAAGTCGCCCACGATGCAGATTCCGTCTGACTGGAACACACAGGATGAACGCTTGTTCTTCTACGAAGGAACAGTATGGTTTAAGAAGAGTTTTCAGGCCGTGCCTATGCAGGACTATCGCACCCTGCTGTATTTCGGTGCAGTGAACTATGACTGCCATGTGTGGGTGAACGGCAAGAAGGCAGGACATCATGTGGGCGGATTCACACCGTTCAACTATGACATCAGCAATCTGCTGAAGGAAGGCGAGAATACGGTAATCGTGAAGGTGGACAACAAGCGCCATGCTGAGGATGTACCAACTCAGATATTCGACTGGTGGAACTATGGCGGCATCACACGCGACGTGAAGTTGGTAAAGGTACCCCAGGTTTATCTGGAAGATTATAATCTGCAACTTTCGAAGGCTGCCGACAAAGCCAAGGTAAGAGAAATAGCTTTCTCAGCCAAGTTGAGCGCCAAGGAGGCTGGCCATAAAGTGGTGATTAACATTCCTGAGTTGAAACTGGAAAAGCAGTTTGCCACCGATGCTGAGGGTCAAGTAAGCGCCACGCTAAAGGTGGATGCAAAGAAACTGCAACTGTGGAGCCCTGAGAATCCGAAACTTTATGATGTCCGCATTTCACTGGACAACAGTATGCTGGCCGATGAGATAGGATTCCGCACCATAGAGACACGCGGCAAGCAGATTCTCCTCAACGGACAGCCAATATTCCTCAAGGGAATAAGCATGCACGAAGAGAAACCTAACGGCGGCGGACGCGCCAACTGCACAGAAGATGCACACACGCTGCTCTCATGGGCAAAGGAACTGGGCTGCAATTTCGTGCGCCTGGCACACTATCCACACAACGAGTACATGGTGCGCGAAGCGGAGCGCATGGGTATTCTGGTATGGTCTGAGATACCGTGCTACTGGACGATAGCATGGAAGAACCCGGCAACATACGAGAATGCGCGCCAGCAACTCACCGACATGATAAGCCGCGACCACAACCGCGCCAACATCATCATCTGGAGCATTGCCAACGAGACACCTCACTCTAAGGAACGCGACACTTTCCTCGGCAACCTGGCTAAGTATGCACGCAGTCTGGACAACACTCGTCTCATCTCCATGGCGATGGAGGTAACGGGAGCATCAAACTATGTAAACAGACTGAACGACAACATGAACGAGTATGTGGATGTTGTGAGTTTCAACCAATACATAGGATGGTATCGCGATGTCAATGATGCGCCCAAGATGCACTGGGAGATTCCATACGACAAACCCGTCATCATCAGTGAATTTGGAGGTGGCGCCAAGTATGGACTGCATGGAGAGAAGAACCAACGCTGGACCGAGGAGTTTCAGGAGAACCTCTACATAGAGAACATCGCCATGCTGAGCAAGATTGACGGGCTCAGCGGAACGACACCTTGGATTCTGAAGGACTTCCGCTCACCACGACGCGTACTGCCGGGCATTCAGGATTTCTACAACATGAAAGGCCTGTTGAGCGACAAAGGCGAGAAGAAGAAAGCATTCTATATATTAAAGAAATGGTACGAGAGCAAATAAAACAAAATGATGCCAGAAGGGTCACCCCTCTGGCATCATCTTTTTAAGACAGCTGACAGCCTCCTTTACACTCGGCACACTCTTAACGATAAGCACATTCTGTCCTTTCACCTCCTTGATATCACAAAGACGAGCATGACGCCCGACGTAGTTCAGTATAGAATCAAAGAAACGGCTCTGATAGAACACACTGTCGTTATTGCTGACAAACTGCATCTTCATAATGTGCTGTTTCAGTATTATCTTCTCACAACCAAGTTTTCTGCCCAAACGCCGCAGCATGACTACAAGCATCAACTCCTCTCCCTCTGGCGGTACGGGACCGAAACGGTCTTCCATACGCTTGCGGTATGCCTCCAAGTCTGCATCGGATTGAATGCTGTCCAGTTCACGATAAAGAATCATGCGTTCGCTGGAACCCGGCACATAGGTGTCTGGGAAATACATCTGCAAGTCGCTTTCCACTGTGCAGTCGTCAACGAAATCATCACCGGTAAGAGCTTCCCCCTCCTCCAATTGTTCCTTATAGAGATCCTGAAACTCATCATTCTTCAGTTCGTTGACAGCTTGTGACAAAATCTTCTGATAGGTCTCATAACCTAAATCCTCCATGAATCCAGACTGTTCAGCTCCAAGCAGGTTGCCGGCGCCACGAATGTCAAGGTCCTGCATAGCAAGAGAAAAGCCCGAACCAAGGTCTGCGAAAGTTTCCAAAGCCTCCAATCGACGACGGCTCTCATTGGGCAGGTATGTAAGCGGTGGTGCGAGGAGATAACAGAACGCCTTGCGATTGGAACGCCCTACCCTACCACGCATCTGATGCAAATCAGAAAGTCCGAAATGATTCGCATCATTAATGATAATAGTATTGGCATTGGGTATGTCTATGCCGTTCTCTACAATGGTAGTGGAGAGCAACACATCATAGTCGTGGTTGATGAACCCCATTATGATTTTCTCCAGTTCCTCCGGACGCATCTGCCCATGTCCTATAGCCACACGACAGTCTTTCACGGTGCGCTCGATGATGTTTTTCATCTTGTCAAGCGTAGCAATACGATTGCATACGAAATACACCTGACCATCACGACTCATCTCAAAGTTTATGGCATCAGCTACTAGTTCTGCAGAGAATGTCGTCACCTGTGTGTCAATAGGCTGACGGTTAGGCGGCGGGGTACGCATGATGCTCATATCCCTTGCTCCCATCAATGAGAACTGTAGCGTACGCGGTATTGGTGTAGCCGACATAGTGAGCGTATCGACATTGCTTTTCAACTGACGCAGTTTCTCTTTTGTGGAAACGCCGAACTTCTGCTCCTCATCGATTATGAGCAGTCCGAGGTCGTGCCACTTCACAGTCTTTGACAACATACGGTGCGTACCAACAAGAATGTCTATCTTTCCTGCCTCAAGGTCTTCCTGAAGCAGTTTCATCTGTTTAGGTGTACGTGCCCTTGATACATAATCCACACGCACCGGCAAACCACTTAACCTTTTAGAGAAAGTCTTGTAATGCTGAAATGCCAGCACAGTGGTAGGCACAAGCACTGCCACTTGCTTTGAGTCACACGCAGCCTTGAAGGCAGCACGTATAGCGACCTCAGTCTTACCAAAACCAACGTCACCACATACAAGGCGGTCCATGGGACGCGCTGCCTCCATGTCTTGTTTCACATCTTGCGTAGCTTTCATCTGGTCAGGAGTGTCCTCATACAGGAACGAGCCCTCCAGTTCATGTTGCAGGAATGTATCGGGAGAAAATGCAAAACCTTTCTCATGACGACGTTTGGCGTACAGTTTTATCAAGTCGCGCGCAATGTCCTTGATACGTTTCTTGGCTTTTTCCTTAATGCGCTCCCATGCTCCCGTACCAAGCGTAGAGAGACGTGGCGGTTCACCAGTGTCGGCACGACGATATTTGCTTATTTTGTAAAGAGAATGTATGCTTACATCCACTTTGTCATTCTTCTGGTAAATGATGCGGATTACTTCCTGATATCCCTGTTCACCCGATGGCGACACAGTAGGAATACGCACCAAACCTCCAAACTTGCCTATGCCGAAATCCACATGCACGATAAAGTCACCCGGCTCCATCTCCTGCAGTTCTTTCATCGTCAAAGCCGCCTTGCCTCGCTTTGCAGTCTGCGCCTTCAACTGATATTTGTGGAAACGCTCAAATATCTGATGGTCGGTAAAGAGTACCATCTGCATGGCATCATCAACAAACCCTTCATGCAGAGTACCTTTTACAGGTTCCCATACTACATGTTTCTCATCAAGGATTGCCTTAAGTCGTTCATGCTGTTTATCACTGTCTGAAAGGACGTATGTCTTGTAGCCTCGCAACTGGTAATCGTCCAATGTCTGCGCAAGCAAATCGAAATTCTTGTGGAAAAGCGGTTGAGGTGAGGTCTTGAACATAACATCACTGCCGTTGCTCAACTCCAACACCTTGTGTCTTTCTATTTCCTTTTCAAAACGCGATGCGGTACATAGGTTGAGACTCGCTGTGAGTTCACGCACAATGTCAGCTTTCTCCATCTCCGTAGCATAGGCCAGACGATCACTCTTGGCTGCATCAGAGAAGCCCTCCTTATATATATAATCTATGGCATCTACCACATAGCGAAGATCATGTGTCACAGTAATTGTATCGTCGCTGAGCAATTCTGGCAAAGGAACTTTCTCCGTATCAGTACGTGCTATCTCTGGTACTATAGTCACACTGTCCAGCATATCCAGAGACAACTGCGTCTCGACGTTGAACGTGCGCATCGTGTCTATCTCGTTATCAAAGAAATCCAAGCGGCAGGGATGCTCACCTGAATATGAATATATGTCTATGATACTGCCACGCACAGCGAACTGTCCCGGTTCATATACATAGTCACGCTCAGCGAAACCCAGTTCACGCAATCTGTGCAGCAAAGCCGTGACATCTAATGTTTGGTCACGTTTCAGCGTTATAGTGTTATCGTCAAGATTCTTCTGCGACATCACCAATTCTGCAAGTGCTGCAGGATAAGTGACAATAATAAGTCTTTTCTCCTTACCCAACGAGGTAAGCACCTCTGTACGCAGTATCTCGCTTGCAGCGTCACGCTGTCCGAATTTCACCGCACGTTTATACGACGAGGGAAAGAACATCACCGAATCTCCCAATAACGCATGCATATCCTGATACGCATAGCCAGCCTCATCAGCATCACGCATGATGACAAGCATGGGCAATTCTGTTCTTCTTGCTACCGACGCAAGATAAAGAGCCATAGATGACTGCGTAAGACCACCCACTGCGACCTTACGTAAAGATTTCTTTTTAAGGAGAGAACTCAACTCTCGGCACTCTTCCGATTTAGCAAAGTTCTTCTGTATATCTTCTAATTGCATAAAATATTTGCAAAAGTACAAAATTTTCCTTAAAAGCGCAAAGAGTTTGAAGAAATTTTAGTACTTTTGCATCTGAAACAAGAAATAAGTCAAATAGGGAAAGATGAAGGCAAGTGACAGCATAATCATTATACCAACATATAATGAGAAAGAGAACATAGAGAAAATTATACGTGCCATCTTCTCTTTGGAGAAGAGTTTCCACATACTGGTTATTGACGACGGTTCCCCCGACGGTACTGCCGACATTGTGCATGGTCTGATTAAAAACGAGTTTGACGGTCAGCTCTTTATTGAAGAACGCGAAGGCAAACTCGGACTTGGCACAGCCTACATCAAGGGTTTCAAATGGGCACTGGAGCATGACTACCAATATATTTTCGAGATGGATGCCGACTTCAGCCACGATCCAAACGATGTACCGCGTCTATACAGTGCATGTGCAGACGAAGGATATGACGTTGCCATCGGTTCGCGCTATGTCAGTGGCGTGAATGTGGTCAACTGGCCTATCGGCCGCGTACTGATGTCTTATTTCGCATCTAAATACGTCCGCTTTATCACTGGATTCAAAGTTCATGACACCACAGCCGGATTCAAGTGCTATCGCCGTCGTGTGCTTGAAACGATAGAACTTGACAAAATCCGTTTCAAGGGCTACGCCTTCCAGATAGAAATGAAATACACCGCCTACAAGATTGGTTTCAAGTTGAAAGAGGTGCCTGTAATCTTTGTAAACCGTCGCGAAGGAACCAGCAAGATGAGTGGCGGAATATTCGGCGAGGCTTTCTTCGGTGTCATGCGATTACGTCTTGACGGTTGGCTGAGGAAATACCCGAAGCTACCTGCTCCTTCGGCCAGTTGACGAGGTAAAGTACTTCTGTGGCTCGTGTCATAGCCGTATATAACCAATGGATATAGTCAGGGGTAAGCATGTCATCTGTCATGTAACCTTGATCCACATAAACATGGCTCCACTGACCGCCTTGCGCCTTATGACAAGTAATGGCATACGCATATTTTATCTGCAGAGCATTGTAATATATATCTTCTTTCACTGCTTTAAGACGGTCTGACTTGTGAGGCAGATTCATGTAATCCTCCATCACATTGTCAAAAAGCATCTGTCGTTGTTCTGCAGTCATTGCCGGTGCTTCGCTCTGCAATGTATCAAGCACAGCCGTCAACAAGAGTTCTTCATTATTGTAATCAGGAAACTGAAGTGTAAGGTCAGCAAAGCGGAATCCATAGAATTCCCTAATATTTCTCGCCCTTCGCACTATTGCCATGTCACCATTGGCAATATATGAAAGTTGATCTTCTTCCTCTGCATCAGCCTTCGGTTTGTTTTTGTTGTCGAAATAATGATTCTTTACAATCATTATTCGGTCACCGCTACATAACTCGCCTTCATGATCAAGGATACGTGTCCTAATGCCATTATTATATATATTAGCACGTTTGTTACTGCGTGTTATCACCACTGTGTCATCCAGTCCCACATTATGGTAACTTTCTTCCAATGTTTCTATTAATTCATTACCTTGCAACATGCGTATGTCTGCAAATCCCTGGAAGCGCAATCGCGGCAACTGCGTCATCTCGTCATGGGTAATAAGGCGCCTTACCATTGTGGCATTCCACAAAATGCCAGATTCCTCCTCTTGTCTCACCACTTCATTGAGGTCACAATGGAATACCTTCAAACCATAACATTCAAGTATATACTCACGCAACGCTGGAGCTTCTTCTTCTCCTACTGGAGGCAACTGTGCAGTATCACCAACAAGCATCATGCTACAGTTGCGCCCAGAATACACATAGGTTATCAAGTCATCTATGACACTGCTGTTCCCTGTTCCAAACGAAGGCATCCCTTCAGAAGCAATCTGAGGCATGGTACTAATCATGGAAGCCTCGTCAACCACAAACAGCGTATCTGTATGCAGATTTACGTCGAGATTAAAATCATCACCTATACTCTTTTGCCTATAAATCTTACGATGGATAGTAGATGCCGGCCAACCGCAGTGTTGAGACAACACCTTGGCAGCCCTACCTGTCGGAGCAAGCAGGATGACTTTCTGCCGCAAACCGAGAAGAGTGCGCACCATGACACTTACAATTGACGTCTTACCCGTCCCTGCAGAACCACGCAGTATCATTGCCGCCTGCTCACGGCATGCCAACAAATGGGTAAATTCGTCTATAGCATATTTTTGATCATCTGTTGGAACAAAAGAAGCGTTCTGAAGTATGAGATTTTTGAATTCTGTGGTCGTCATGTGTACAAAGTTAACGTTTTTTTTATTCTCAGACAAACTTTTTTCGCAAATTATTTGTTAGGTTAAGAAATAATCTGTAACTTTGCCTCATCAATAAAGCATTATCAACTTTATTATTTACTTAAATTAAAGGAGAAAATGAAAATGAAAGTACAAAAAAGAATAATACTGACTGTAGCATTGGTGATGTTGCAATCAATAGTGTTTACTCTTGGCCTTCACGCTGAGCAGCTTATATATGACGCCAACAATCATGTTATTTGCAGAATTGACGATGAGGGTGTAGTATTTGACCGTTTCACACGCCGTGTAGGCAGGTTTGACTCTGATGGCACCATCCGTGACGGTTATGATGTGGTGCGTGGAAAGATTGATGCAGAAAACACCATACGTGACGAGAAGGGCCGCTACATTGGATGTGTATTGAAAAACGGCACTGTGCGTAATGGCCTCAACAGTTATGTTGGCAAGATATCAAAGAAAGGTGTGGTAACAGACTGTGCCGACCGTGTCATGGGTGTAGCCAAGGACGTTGATAAACGTATCGTTGCAGTGTGGTTTTTCTCTGACATGCTGGTAAGATAATATAATCAGATGGCAGAAAACACTAATTCAAGCAAGAGTTTGACAATAAGAGCCGGACAAGGGACGTTATCGTTCCTTGTCAAGGCTGTTGATGGCACTTTCAGTTTCATTCCCTATGAAGTGAAGAGTGAGATGTCACTGGCAGCCAACCTCCGCGAGGCTTTCAAGATCTTGCCGGAACTAACAGACGGCGTGGAGAACACCACCTTGATGGTTTCCACGCCTATAGTACTTTTACCACAAGAGGAATTTGACACTATCGACGAGGATCTTGACATAGAAGCTGTGTACAGCAGTGTTATGACCGGCCACAAGGGGGAGGAGAAAATCGTCAAACAGATGTCCACCCTTAATGCCATGGGCATATTCACAATAAACAGTGACCTGCACATGGTAGTGACAGACAACTGTCCCAATGTAGAAGTGTGCAACGTCATGTACCCTATATGGAAACATCTGTACAACCGTTATTACCAGTCGGGACAACACCGCAAGCTCTTCGCTTACTTCCATGACAAGACCGTTGACGTGTGCCAGTTTGAGAGAGGACGTGTGCGTTTTGCGAACTCTTTTGATGCCACACACGCCCACGATGCCCTGTACTACATTCTTTTCGTATGGAAACAGCTGGGCATGAACCAGGAGGAGGACGACCTATTCGTCATTGGTGACATGCCGCATGAAAAATGGTTGCGCGGCCGATTACAGAGCTATGTTACACGACTGTACGACATCAACCCCAGTGCTGACCTCAACCGCTCACCATTGGCAGAGGTTAATGGCATGCCATTTGACATGATGATTGGATGATACACTGGTGAGAAAGACTTACACCACGGTTTTACATGAGGATAATAACAGGTAAATACAAGGGAAGGCATTTTGATATCCCACGTTCGTTCAAGGCACGTCCAACCACCGACTTTGCCAAGGAAAACATCTTCAACGTGATGATGGGTTATGTGGACTTTGACGGTTTGGCAGCTTTGGATCTCTTTGCTGGCACAGGCAGCATAACCATTGAACTGCTCTCACGCGGTTGCGGTGATGTGGTCAGCGTAGAGTTGGACCGTGACCACGCACGTTTCATCAATCAATGCGTAGAGAAACTGGGCACCGATAATCACACTTTGATACGCGGTGATGTTTTTCGTTTCCTAAAGAGCTGCAAACGACAGTTTGACATCATATTTGCAGACCCTCCATACGCACTGCCCACACTTACGGAGATACCTGACAAAGCCCTGCCACTGCTCAAGCCCGATGGTTTGTTCATTCTTGAGCATGGCAAACAAAACGATTTCTCCACACATCCTCAGTTTCTTGAACACCGCGCATACGGAAGCGTTAATTTCAGTCTGTTCAGGAATCAAACAGAGGATTAAAAAGTGAATCAAATAGGAAATAATAAAGTGAAGGCTGGATGTAAATGTGTTTACATCCAGCCTTCACTTTATTTATGATGGTACTTTACTGCAGTCCTATCTTATTGAGAGCCTTGTTGGTGGCTTTGTTCACCTCGTCATTGGCCTTTTGCTTAGCGGCGTCAATCTTTTCGTTGGTCTTCTGCTTGGCAGCGTCAACCTGCTCGTTCACCTTTTCCTTAGCAGCATCCTTGGCTTCCTGTACCTTCTCATTGGTAGCCTCCTTCACCTGGTTGGCAGCCTGATTGGCATCAGCCTTTACTGCGGCAGCAGCTTGGTTGGCGAGATCTGTAACACTTGTAGACTTGACGGTGTTCACCAGTCCGTTTATTGTTTCGTTGCCACTTGCCACCTGCTTTACCTTTTCTGCATTGGCATCAACAAATTCCTTGATTTTTGATGCGTAAGCCTTGGCTGCAGCGGTATCACCCTTCGCAATAAGATCTGCGATAGTCTGCTGTGCCTGCTGCGACAGAGTAGCGAGAGCCGCAGGGTCGTTAGCATTCAATTTCTCTCCAAGAGCCGACACCATAGCATCTGCATCCATTACTGAATCAACAGCAGCGGAATCCGCCTGTTCTGCATTCTCTGCGGTTTTGTTTCCGCATGAAGCGAAGCCCATCACGGCACAAGCCAGGGCCATAAAGAAAAGTTTTTTCATTGTTTTTCTTGTTTTGGTTAATATTTAAGGATTTGCTGAGTGCAAATGTACTAAGTTTTCAGATAACGTGCAATAGGCTGCATGTATTTTTAACTTTTCTTAAACACAAAACGCAGTATCGTGAACTGTATCAACATGGCTATTCCCATCACTATAACAGGTGCGACGAGTCTGTGTACGCCCAACTGCATACAACACCAGAACAACACCACATGTAATATGAAATTCACGCCATGCGAACCCGAGAAACCAATAAAATGCTTCCATGTAGGCTGTCTGCGAAATGTGAAGCGACATGTGGTGTAGTAATTTATCAGGAAACTCACAACATATCCTACAGCATACGCCACATTCACCTCTATCAGAAACTGCATGGCATAATACACTGCATAATGCACGGCGGCAGAGAAACATCCATTAAGCACAAAACGCACGAACTGTGCCTTGCCTTCATCTGCATTCTTTATTTCTTTCAGTCTTTCTTTCAGCATAGCGAAGCATACATTTCATACATCTGACGCGTCAGTGTATCCGGATGAAACATTCGCATACAATAATCATAACTATCATTTCCACGCCATTTGCGCTCCTGTTCATTTTCAAGCAACAACTGCAACGCATCAGTCAGTTCTCCAACCGATGCAGGATTACACTGCAGAGCAGCATCACCTGCAGCTTCTGGAAGTGAAGACACGTTGCTCGTGATGACAGGGCAACGCTGCAACGATGCCTCAACGACAGGCAAGCCGAATCCTTCATAGAACGATGGGTACATCAACAACATGGCTCGCGTGTATAATGCCTGCAACACCCTGCCGTCATGGATATTGGATTCTATATGTATGTCGTTCTGCAAATTCTTTTCCTTTATATACTCTTCCACCTTCCTGCGATATTCCCTGCCGTTGCCCACGACGACAAACACAGGTCTGTCTTTCTGCGGCAAGGCTGCGTATGCCTTTACCATGTTGAGTAGGTTCTTCCTGCTGTTTATACTTCCCACGGTGAGTATATATGGTCTGTCTTTCAGGTATGGCAGTGTCTGCACTATCCTCTCTGCCTCTTTATCGTCCATGGGGGTGTAATAATGTTTGCCGACAGACTGGTATATCACGCTTATGCGCTCTTCTGGTATATCATAGAAGCGCATCACGTCACGCTTTGTTGACTGACTGATACACACCACACGTGTGGCGTGGCGTGCGCTCCATCCGTATTTCCAGTCATATATTAGTCTGTCCCATGGCTTGTACATGTCAGGAAATGTGCGCCATGCCACATCGTGCATTGTCACCACTGACGAAATGTCGGTCTTCACTATATCGCGTGGCAGTTCGTTTGACAGTCCGTGAAACAACTGACACCCTTCACCTGCGGCTTTTCTGCCCAGACGGAAGGTACGTTCCATCGTTTTGCTATCATACAGCACTGCCTCCACATCACTAAACTGCAACGTCAGGTCGTTTACCAATGTGCGGCTGTAATTTCCCAATCCTGTATGGTTGTGATAGTATCTTTTTGCGTCGAATGCGATTTTCATGTCTGCAAAATTACAAAAAAAAAATAACAAATGACTGATGTTTGGTTTTTTTTTCGTAAATTTGCAATCGAATTTGCTAATAGATACATAATTAATCAAAACATGAAGAAATTCTACACCACTTTTTTGTTGGCTGTAGGAGTGATATGTATGCATGCACAGATCACTCCCGTCAGCCAAATGGAGAAACTTGGTCGCGGTGTCGTTGCCGTACCATTTAGCAACGACGGCACAGGCCGACTCGTCACATGGCGGCTGCTCGGAACTGACGACCCTTACAATACCACGTTTGACGTATTGCGCAATAATGTAAGGCTGGCATCAAACCTGAAAGTCACCAATTACAAAGACGCCAATGGCACAAGCTCGTCACAATACAAGGTTGTGACAAAAGTCAATGGGGAGGCCGTTGACACTACTGATGCCGTGCAGGCATGGACTAATGTGTATATGAAACTGCCCCTTGACCGCCCTGCTGCAGGTGCTGCCAATAAAGGAACATACACTCCTAACGATTGCTCCGTTGGTGATGTGGACGGCGACGGTGAGTACGAGATATTCGTGAAGTGGGATCCGTCAACCGCCAAGGATAACTCACAGGCAGGCGTTACAGACAACGTGTATATAGACTGCTATAAGCTTGACGGCAAAAAGCTGTGGCGCATAGACCTCGGCAGGAACATCCGTGCCGGTGCACACTATACACAGTTCCAGGTGTATGACTATGACGGTGACGGCAAGGCAGAGATGATGTGTAAGACTGCTCCCGGCAGTAAGGACGGCGTGGGCAACTACGTGAATCAGGCTGCTACGAGCGCAACCATCAAGGCTGCCAGCAATACAACGAGCTATGTTACAAGTGACGGCCGTATAAATGGCGGTCATGAGTATTTGACTGTGTTTGAAGGAACGACAGGTAAGGCTCTCCATACCATAGCATATTATCCAAACCGCGATGGCGATGCAGCGCTGAGCACTGCCGCAGGTACAAAGAACTGGGATACACGTTCCGGCAAAAGCGACACAGGCAGTTATGGCAACCGTGGTGAGCGCTATCTTGCCGCCACTGCATATATAGATGGTCCCGACAATAATGCGAGTGCTATATTCTGTCGCGGATACTATACATACGCATATATCTGGGCAGTAAGCTTTAACGGTGAGAAACTGATACCACGCTGGCTGAGTTCTCATGAGAATGGTTCTAGTTATAAAGTGACTACATGGGATGCGGAAGGTAATGCCACAAGCCGCGAATTCAGCAACCTTAAGCCTACCAGCGGCAGCGGCAGCGGCACAATGTTCCAAAATGGTAACCACAATATGTCTGTAGCAGATGTTGATGGCGACGGAAATGATGATATCATCTGGGGTTCTGCAGCTTTGAAGCATGACGGTACTCTGCGTTATGGCACGGGGTTCGGTCATGGTGATGCCATACACATGGGAGCGATGATACCAGGACGTAAGGGACTTCAGGTATATGAGGTGCATGAGGAAAAAGGTTACTACTCATGGGACGTGCATGACGCCGCTACTGGAGAAATTTTGCTGAAGGGTGGCAACCATGGAGTTGATAATGGTCGCGGAATGGCTGCACAGTTGTCTGCGAATACAAAAGAATGGTGGTTTAGTTCTGCTGATCAGATAAAGGATGACAGTAAAACAACAGACGTGAATGAGCTGGAAGTTTATATAAATAAGTATGGAGAGCCTCTTAACGGTAGGCATCAGCGTAGCGTGACAACCGGTGATATCGCATCTACTGCCACCAGTTCTGTGAACTTCCGTATCTATTGGGATGGTGATGTGCAGGACGAGTTGCTTGACGGCAATGTGATTGACAAATATAATGACTCAGGCAAATCCTTCAGCCGTCTTATGACGGCCTCCAGTTTTGGACCAAGCTCTACATGTAACTCTTCAAAGAATACTCCGTGCATTTCGGCAGATCTCTTTGGTGACTGGCGCGAAGAGTTGGTGCTCTACAGTGTAACCGGCACTGAGACTTATCTCGGTATCTACTCAACCAACAAGGCAACTGACTATGCCGTGCCTACATTGATGCATGACCATACCTACCGCATGGGTATATGCTGGCAGAACACTGCATACAACCAGCCTCCACACCTCGGCTATAATCTTGCTGTTGAGACATTGCCGTCGTTGGAGAACAAGGAGCTGGAATACACCGTTAAGGTGGGCGAAGACTTCAGGTTCTTCTCTAATACCCGATATGCGAAGGCTGTATCGCAGACTCGTACTTACTCTGCTGACGATAGCTATGTAGTGGGACTGCCTGCCGGACTGAAGAAGACTATTTCAAGTTCTGCCAAGACGATAGAGATAAGTGGTGTGCCTACCGAAGCTGGCGACTACAGGATTCCTATCAAGGTGACGAGCCTTAACGGTGCGAGTGCGGATGCTGTAAGTGATACCCTTATAATACATGTAACTGCTGCTGATGGTATATATAATGTGCAGTCAACATCTGCAGAAAGCAGCACAACCGTTTATGACCTTTATGGAAGGATTATGCCTGCCAACGATGCTGCACGCCTGCCACGCGGCATATACATCATTCGCGAGAAGGGTGCGAACGGCACCAGCACCCGAAAAGTGAGCGTAGAATAACACATTATTATCGAATACAAAATACCCATCACTGTCCTCCGGATTGTGATGGGTATTTTATTTTGAACTTGCTTTTCTTGCTTATATTGAACTTACTTATCTTGCTTATATTGAACTTCCCTACTGCGAGAACTACTGTTGTTCTAAATAATCTTTTGCATACTGTGCATAGTGCGCTGCATAAGCCTCTGCCTTTCCGGCAGGGGCTTTTTTTATGAATTTGGCAGGCACGCCACCCCATATCTCGTGCGCTCCCACCTTGGTGCCGCCAAGCACCATCGCTCCGGCAGCAATGATGGCACCCTCGCCAACATCTGCGCCGTCAAGCACCGTTGCGCCCATGCCTATAAGGCACCCCTTGCGCAAGGTGCAGGCATGGACAGTAGCGTTGTGACCTATCGTAACATCATCTTCCATTACCGTAGGACCTGTGGTGTTGGTGACATGCACGCAGGCACAATCCTGAACATTACAACGGTCACCCATCGTTATCGGTGCCACGTCGCCACGCACCACTGCACTAAACCATACCGAGCATTCACTGCCCATCTTCACATCACCGACGATAGCCGCCGTCTCACTGAAATAACAGCCCTCACCCCACTCTGGGGTCTTGCCGTAAATTGTCTTTATTATTGCCATTTATTTTCTTGTTTTTTCGAAATTCTATAAACCAAATATTATCTTAGAAATGCAAATTATCAAAATGCCACAAAAACACATATTAAACTAACATTCTGTTTCGTTATTCGTGCTTTTGCTTACGCAAATCATTAACAGACGTTAAAAAGCATAGGGTATTCTAATATGCATCGAATTGCAGTGTAATTCATGCCATATTACATTGTAATTCATGCCATATTACATTGTAATTCACGCCATATTACATTGCAATATGGCTGCTTTCATTTTGTCAGAAAGTACCTGTCAATAAAAAGAAGGTGCAGGGATGATTCTCGGTTCTGGGAGTCGTGGCAGTGTTTCTGAGGTTTCTGACGACGTGATTGACTGTCCCATGCCTTTTGCCGAAGCCGATGAGGAATTGCCATACAGTTTGTCAAACTGCATGAAACGACGCATTAGTTCCTCGCTGTGTATATTTCCAGAAGACCCCTGTGCCACCTTCATCACCCTGGCATAAATCACATATCGCGACAAGGCATTGAACTGTTTTCCGTTGCTGCTGTCAAGCACATCATTCATGATACTGCCCCATGAAGGACGGTAGAAATTCTTTTCTATAGTGTAACAGCCTCGATATCTGATTTCAGACCCATCATACAGTTCGCTACCTAAAGTGAGATACAATGCACCGCCTTGATTCCACATCAGATCCTCACCCGCATAACCGGCATCACTGGCAAAGAGATATCCCAACTCGCCTGGTTTAAACGAGTGTCCTCGCATGACATAAGAAGTCGCAATGCCGTTTTGCATTATTGTATATTTGCCTACGATGCGGTCATTCTCTGTTTCTGTATCGAATTTAGAATTAAGGTAACAACCTATTTTTTGCATGTTCTTATATTTCTCTATTTCCGTTTCTGTAGGCGCTGCGTATTCACTGCAATATTCATCACACAATTTACCGATGCCATGCCCCACGGCCTCATGCTGCAAGACCTCCGTGAAACATTCCTTACCACTTGACGTTGTGCAGCCTACAGGAACGAATGCCAACGACAGACCTCCGGGGATGGAGTCTGTCACTTTTTGGTCAACACCCATCATTGTAATACCTGCATAGCGACTGGAATTCACAAGAATCAAGATCAGGGAATTATATATGATATCGCTTTTATTCAGAGCCAACCAGGCATAATTCTCTATCTTCTCAGTATTGCCCTCTATCTCCACTCCATCCTCACTGGTGAAATATGTAGAGAAGGCCGTACTGCGCTTGGCCGTGGTGATGCCACTGACACTTGATGCCGTTGTCACCTCGTAGATATCAAGATAATCCTTCAGCGACGCCATAGGCTCATTCGAGAGCAATGCAGTGACAGCCTTGGTGACAGCAGCGTGGTATGCACCGTTGTCTATCTCGCTTTGTGTGTAGCCATCAGCCATGATGACTATCGGGAAACCTGTGCCCGCAGTATGTGTCATGATTTTCGACA
Source organism: Prevotella sp. (assembly GCA_016281055.1). Lineage (GTDB taxonomy): Bacteria > Bacteroidota > Bacteroidia > Bacteroidales > Bacteroidaceae > Prevotella. The sequence goes on along the minus strand of JAEEHW010000144.1, from coordinate 53,097 downwards.
CATAGCCTGTAGAACCGTCTTTGGAATATTTAAAACTGGATTCATAGCTTTTTTCATTATTATTATAGTCACCACCATCGTCACAGGCAGAAACAGTCACCATCAAAACAGCGAACAAAGAGCAACACAGCAGCGACAATATCGTCTGTGTGCTCACCTTATTTTTCTTTTCCTTCAAGCCTTGCATATCCTTATTTATTCTTTCTTATTTATTCGTATAATATGCCACAGAGTAAGCATATCCCTTCTCTTCGTTGAATACGCTCTCGATGTTCACCCCGTTCATTCTGTCCGACACGAGGCACGTCTTCATGTCATCGGTGATACCCTCGCCAGTCAGTTTCAGCAGTGCCTCCTTCTTGGTCCACAGCACAGTGAACTCTGCATCGGGATTCTCTGCATTGACAATCTGCTCCACTTCCTCATCACTCATGCAATAACGCGCTATGCGCTCATTGTACCGTCCTATGCGCTCCACGTCAAAGCCTACCTCACCATCACCCACAACACAGGCTATGGCAGCCTTGCAGTGAGAGAGGTTGAAGAATATCTTTTCATCACGGAACGGAGGTTTAACATACGGCTTTCCATGCTCGCCAAGAACAAATTCCGGCTGCCACCCCAACATTTTCTCCAGCAACAGGTATGACAAGGCACATTCCTTGCGCCCCTGTTCCTGTTTGAAACGGAGTGCCTGCTCACGGCGCCACTGCGGCAATGACTCCAGCAGTTCCTCCGTTGGAGCGGTATCTGTGAAATCGTCTATTATCTCGTATTTTATCATTTCTCCACAAAGTTACGAAAAATCAAGGGAAATACCAAACTACCTTACAATATTACATTTTTTTTATGATTTTTCAATAATTAGTTGTGTATCTCAACGAAAAATTGTAATTTTGCACTCGAAAATACAAAAACACATTAATACATAAAATGGCTTACAACTTACTCAAAGGCAAGCGTGGCATCATCTTTGGTGCACTGAACGAACAGTCTATCGCTTGGAAAGTAGCAGAACGCGCCGTAGAAGAAGGCGCACAGATCGTACTCACCAACACAGCCGTAGCGATACGCATGGGTACACTTGACGAACTTGCTAAGAAAACAAACGCAGCAGCGGTAATTCCAGCCGATGCAACAAGCGTGGAAGATTTGGAAAACCTTTTCACTGAAGCACAGAAAGCACTTGGAGGAAAAATTGATTTCGTACTGCACTCTTGCGCCATGTCTGTGAACATGCGTAAGAAACGTACATACGACGACCTTGATTATAACTTCCTCGACAAGACTCTTGACATCTCAGCCATATCATTCCACAAGATGATACAGGTGGCAAAGAAACTTGATGCCATCGCAGAATGTGGCTCTATCGTGGCACTGACATACGTGGCAAGCCACCGCACATTCTTCGGATACAACGACATGGCGGATGCAAAGGCTCTGCTCGAGAGCATCACACGTTCATTCGGTTACATCTATGGCCGCGAGAAGGGCGTACGCATCAACTGCATATCACAGTCGCCTACACTCACCACCGCTGGTGGAGGCATCAAGGGATTCGACGGTATGCTCGACTTCGCTGACCGTATGTCACCATTGGGCAACGCCTCTGCTGACGACTGCGCAGACTACTGCATGACACTATTCTCTGACCTTACAAAGAAGGTGACGATGCAGACTCTGTTCCATGACGGAGGATTCTCTAACATGGGTATGTCACTGCGTGGCATGGAACAGTACAACAAGTCGTTCATACCAGAGAACACTGACGAGAACGGTAAGATTATTTACGGATAAAAATATAAACGAATGATGAATAGTGAAAATTGAATATGTGTTATTCTCTTTTCACTATTCAATTTTGAACAAACCAAGGACTATGGGCGGTTTTTTCGGAACAATACAAAAGCAACGCTGTGTGGAGGAGTTGTTCTACGGCGTTGACTATCAGTCACACCTCGGAACAAAACGAGGCGGCATTGCAACTTACAGTAAGGATACCGGCGGGTTCCGCCGCTCCATCCATAACCTGCAGAGCACCTATTTCCGTACAAAGTTTGAGGAAGAGTTGCCTAAGTTCTTCGGTGAACAGGGCATCGGCGTCATATCAGACACTGACGCACAGCCTCTTCTGATGAACTCACACCTTGGACGCTTTGCCATCGTCACTGTCGGCAAGATAAACAATGCCGAGGAGATTGCAAAGAGTCTTCTTGACCAGAACATGGTGCTCTCTGAGTTCTCTTCAGGACGTATCAACCCAACGGAACTTATCGGACTGCTGATAATCAAAGGCAAGAACTTCGTTGAGGGCATAGAGAATGTATATAAGAATGTCAAGGGCTCATGCTCCATGCTCATCCTCACAGACCACAGCATCATCGCAGCACGAGACTTCTGGGGACGCACACCTATAGTCATCGGCAAGAAAGATGGTGCAATGGCTGCAACGTCTGAAACAACGGCGTTTCCCAACCTGGGATACGAGATAGAACACTATGTCGGTCCAGGCGAGGTGGTGCAGCTCACCGCTGACGGCATGGAAATATTGCGCAAGGCAGAAGACAACATGCAGGTATGCTCGTTCCTGTGGATATATTACGGCTTCCCCACATCTTTCTACGAAGGAAAGAACGTAGAGGAGGTACGCTATCATACCGGCTACGCTATGGGCGAGGAAGACGACACCGAGGTGGACAATGCTGGCGGAATACCTGACTCAGGACTGGGAATGGCCACTGGCTATGCTGCCGGACACAAAGTGCCGTACCAGCGTTGCATATCGAAGTACACACCTACATGGTCACGCTCGTTTATGCCGGCAAACCAGAATACACGAAACTTCGTGGCAAAGATGAAACTGATACCCAACAAGGCTATGCTGAAGGGTAAGAGATGTCTTTTCTGCGACGATTCCATAGTTCGCGGCACACAACTTCGTGAAAACACTAAGATACTGAAGGAACTCGGCGCCAAGGAGGTGCACATGCGCATAGCGTGTCCACCACTGATATGGGGATGCCCGTTCATCAATTTCTCTGCTTCAAAGAGCGAACTGGAACTCATCACACGCCGTGTGATACAAGACTTCGAGACAGGCAACAAGGAAGCTACCATGCTGGCTGACGCCGACTCTACAGAAAGTCAGAACATACCAGAGGCAAGACTGAAGGAATACGCCACCACAGATTCACCTGAATACAAGGCAATGGTGGAGGAGATTGCCAAGCGTCTGAACCTTGACTCTTTGCGCTTCGCAAAACTTGAAACCATCATAGAGGCCATCGGACTGCCCAAGTGCAAAGTCTGCACCCACTGTTTCGATGGTAGTTCATCACACACCATATAAAAATCATTTCACGAATACATCTATTAATAAGGTGTCCCGTATAAAACACGCAGAGGTGAAAAAGCATTTTTTCACCTCTGCGTGTTTTATACGCCCCATCTCTGAGGCACCACACACCAACCTATTATCACGCTCAATGATAAAATCTCATTCATCACATCGCAGCAAATAGCCTCTGTAAACTCTACAAATAAAGAAAATATCAGCCACGCCACAAAAAACTACACAAAAAATTTGCATATTCAAAATAAAATTACTACCTTTGCACTCGCAAAATCAAAATTGCACTGGACTTGTAGCTCAGTTGGTTAGAGCAACAGACTCATAATCTGGAGGTCCCAGGTTCAAGCCCTGGCTGGTCCACACCGAAAATCAGCAACTTAGAAGAAATTCAAGTTGCTGATTTTTTGTTTTTGTAAAAACAAGGCATTAACAAATGACTTGGGTTTTGTGCCATCTTAAATGGCACAAATGCACATTTAATGAATATTACGCTATGAGATATTGCCGTAAAAACAATAACAAAACTAACATTTTGCGTGTTATTCTTTGTATTTTATTGAAAAAAGTAAAATAAAACGATATTTTTCTTTGCTATTTGCTATTTTATTACTATCTTTGCACTCAAAATAACAAATTACGATTCATACAACATGACACGCGCAATAATAACCGTCGTAGGAAAAGACACCGTCGGCATCATCGCTAAAGTATGCACCTATCTGGCAGACAGTCAGATAAACATCCTCGACATCTCACAGACTATCGTACAGGAGTATTTCAACATGATGATGATTGTCGATATGTCACGATGCAACACTGCCTTCGACCAAGTGGCTACAGAACTGTCTGCCATAGGAGACGGCATGGGAGTGCAGGTGAAATGCCAGTTGGAAGACATCTTCGACAAGATGCACAGAATATAATTCATAATGCATAATTCTTGACATGATAAATATATCTGAGGTGCTCGAGACTAACAAGATGATCGAGCAGGAAAACCTTGACGTGCGCACCATAACAATGGGTATCAGTCTGCTTGACTGCGCCAACGCTTCACTTGATGCCACGTGTGAGAATATATACAAGAAAATTACTACGCTGGCTCGCAACCTCGTCAAGACTGGTGAGGAGATAAGCCGCGAATTCGCCATACCAATCGTAAACAAGCGCATTTCCATCACGCCCATCTCACTGGTGGGCAGCGCATGCTGCAAGATTCCTGCCGACTACGTGCAGATAGCCAAGGCACTCGATAAAGCTGCGAAAGAGGTGGGAGTGAATTTCCTCGGAGGCTACTCTGCCATCGTAAGCAAGGGCATGACAAAAAGCGACGAACTGCTCATACGCTCCATACCACAGGCTATGGCGGAAACGGAACGTATCTGCTCAAGCATCAATGTTGGTTCAACAAAGACTGGCATCAATATGGATGCAGTGCGTCTTATGGGAGAGATAATAAAGCAGACTGCGGAATACACCAAGGAACAGGATTCTCTTGGCTGTGCAAAACTCGTGGTACTGTGCAACGCTCCCGACGACAACCCGTTCATGGCCGGTGCATTCCACGGCGTATCAGAAGCCGATGCCATTATCAATGTGGGTGTGTCTGGACCTGGTGTCGTAAAATATGCATTGGAACAGATGGACAAGGACTGCCTTGCCGACTTTGAGACACTTTCTGAAACCATAAAGAAAACGGCTTTCAAGATAACGCGCGTCGGTCAACTCGTAGCCCAGGAAGCATCAAGACGCCTTGGCGTGCCATTCGGCATCATAGACCTGTCCCTCGCACCCACGCCAGCCATCGGCGATTCTGTGGCCGACATACTGCAGTGCATGGGAGTGGAGCGTGCCGGAGCCCCAGGCACCACGGCCTGTCTCGCCATGCTCAACGATCAGGTAAAAAAGGGTGGTGTGATGGCAAGCTCATACGTCGGCGGCCTGTCAGGCGCTTTCATCCCCGTAAGCGAAGACCAGGGTATGATTGATGCCGTCAATGCCGGTGCACTGACAATAGAGAAACTGGAAGCCATGACATGTGTATGCTCCGTAGGCCTTGACATGATTGCCATACCAGGCGACACCACCGCCGCCACAATATCTGGCATCATTGCCGACGAGAGCGCCATAGGCATGGTGAACCAAAAGACCACTGCCGTGCGTATCATACCAGTGATAGGCAAGAAGGTGGGCGATACGGTAGAGTTCGGCGGCCTGCTCGGATATGCTCCGATAATGCCAGTAAACACATTCGGCTGCGAACGCTTCGTCAACCGCATAGGACGCATACCGGCACCGATACACAGTTTCAAGAATTAATTAAACAAAGCAAAGCGTTATAACGAGATATTGATATAGAGACACAACGAAAATAACAAATAAAACAACCAATAACACAATGAAAAAAATCAGAGCAGCCGTAGTAGGTTACGGCAACATCGGCAAATTTGCCATCGAAGCTCTCGAAGCAGCAGAAGATTTCGAGATTGCAGGAGTAGTGCGCCGCGCCGGCGCAGAGAACAAGCCAGCAGAGCTGGCACAGTATGACGTTGTCAAGGACATCGCCGAACTCAAGGACGTTGACGTGGCAATCCTCGCCACTCCTACACGTTCATGTCAGGAGTATGCCGAGAAGATTCTCGCCATGGGCATCAACACCGTCGATTCTTTCGACATCCACACCTCTATCGTGGATTATCGCCGCGCACTCACACCCATAGCACAGAAGAACGGCACCGTTGCCGTCATCGCTGCCGGATGGGATCCAGGTTCAGACTCTATCGTCCGCACACTGATGCAGTCACTGGCACCAAAGGGACTGTCATACACCAACTTCGGCCCAGGCCGTTCTATGGGACACTCTGTCTGCGTTCGTTCTAAAGCCGGTGTGAAGGATGCTCTGTCAATGACCATCCCTGTAGGCGAGGGCATACACCGCCGCATGGTATATGTAGAGCTTGAGGACGGTGCAAACCTCGAAGAGGTAACAAAGGCCATCAAGGCTGACCCATACTTCGCCAGCGACGAGACACACGTCTTCCAGGTAGAGTCTGTTGACGCCCTCAACGATGTAGGTCACGGCGTAAACCTCACTCGCAAGGGTGTCAGTGGCAAGACCCACAACCAGCTCTTCGAGTTCAACATGAAGATCAACAACCCTGCCCTCACAGCACAGGTACTTGTCAACGTGGCTCGTGCCTCACTGAAGCAGCAGCCAGGCTGCTACACTATGATTGAGATTCCTGTCATCGACTATCTGCCAGGTGACCGCGAGGACCTCATCTCACATCTCGTGTAAGACATCCTGATTACAGAAATAATATCACGAATACACCTCGGCACAACTGCCGGGGTGTTTTTTTGTTGTTTGGGGGGAGTGATGGTGGAGTGACGAGGGAGTAATGGTGGAGTGATAAGGGAGTGATAGAGGAGTGATAGAGGAGTGATGGTGGAGTGAAAAGGGAGTGATAGAGGAGTGATAGAGGAGTGATAGAGGAGTGATAGAGGAGTGATAGAGACATGTGTATTTGACTGTATCATTTATCCTCACTAACCTTCCTGATGAACTATTTCCATTTTGGAAACAACTGCCGAGATTTTCCCGGCAGTTGCATCTTCTTTCTGTTCTCCACTCTTACATATATATGAGGTGCTTACTTATTGCTGGCGTAATTACATTGAACAACATGGCCATTCTCAAATTTTCTCATTTTAATATTAAGTAGAAATGAATTTAGCTATAGCCGAAAACGAGCGTCTTGACTAACTATGTAATCTACAATAGTAGAAATTAAATAAGGCTTATAGCCTTCTTAACTTGATGAACGTAATGCATAAATCTACAATAGTAGAAATTAAATAAGGCTTATAGCCACTTGATACCAAGACCACCGGAAACATCATCTACAATAGTAGAAATTAAATAAGGCTTATAGCCCCTGGAGTCTCCATGGTCAGGTGCGATCATCTACAATAGTAGAAATTAAATAAGGCTTATAGCCGCTCGTATAGGTCACCAACATTAGCGAGCATCTACAATAGTAGAAATTAAATAAGGCTTATAGCCTTGATTTGTTGTTGCATTAATCAAATGTATCTACAATAGTAGAAATTAAATAAGGCTTATAGCCTGCCGCAGTATTTTAACGAGAAAGTTGATCTACAATAGTAGAAATTAAATAAGGCTTATAGCCGATTGGCGCGGCTTTACTGATTATTAAATCTACAATAGTAGAAATTAAATAAGGCTTATAGCCGAAGGTTGTTAAATCACTCATTGACCAGTATCTACAATAGTAGAAATTAAATAAGGCTTATAGCCTGCAAGACATCAGCTGCTTAATGTATATAATCTACAATAGTAGAAATTAAATAAGGCTTATAGCCGTATCAGGCTCAGACCTCTACCTTACGTATCTACAATAGTAGAAATTAAATAAGGCTTATAGCCCAGTATGGTAAATCCAAACTGCAAGAGATCTACAATAGTAGAAATTAAATAAGGCTTATAGCCTACGCATCTGCATTACTGAATCCTGCAAATCTACAATAGTAGAAATTAAATAAGGCTTATAGCCTTCACTTTGCAAAATTACTAATTAAATTCCATATATGCAATAGTTTATGGATTCATTTTTTTTATTAATTTAAGAGGGGCATATAAAACAGCGCAATGGATTCTTGTCACAACACACACCATTTCAAACACTTATGTTCAAGCATCAATAAATGTAGAGACCGAGGTTTGCAAATCAGAAATAAACGATATCTGTATCCCTATGCAGTGCATTACCATATTTCTTCAGTTTCACCTCTGCTACATCAAATATAATAACGCTGTCACCACCATCAAACTGTTTGGCAAATACATCTTCTATCATTGCAAGAAGATTATTCATTATCCCATTGGTGTTATTAACTTCATAAACAGAAAACTGAAGTCGTATTGCGCCATGCTTCGTAAGCATTTTAGAAAACTTGGTGCGCAATTTGTCATTGCTGATATCATAACTTATCACTAACATGTCAAATGCGGAATGATGGATATGCACTTACCGACTTACATCCCATAAAACATCGATAATATGCCTGTATATATTTAAAGGTCTCCGTCTTATATGCTATCAGGGCATCAAAAAAGACTTTGCTGTATTCCGGATTATGTTCGTACTTCAACTTATATTCTGACTTTTGCAGAATGAAATCACTCTCCGCAAATTGTTTTCTGTTCCATGCTTTGCGTACTGCTTTATCTATAATTGGTCTGAATGGTTCCATAATATCGCATACTAACGACTTACGTTTGAACCACATTCTATGGAATACACCTACATATAGGTCAAAACCAAACATACGCAAGAAACACTCTATATAATTAAACAGCATCGTATAGCCTATGTCGAGCGTAACATTCATTACATCGCACTTGGTTCTTGGCCGTCTTTGTTGCCAATTATAATCCTGGAAGAGTGCCTTGAAATATGATTTCGCAGCCACGCCTTCAATACCCATTAACGAATCATAGTTGTCAACATCAGGCAAAGTGTCTATACAACTTTGAAGTGTCTTACATGCTTCTGTCATCAGTTCGTCTTTACACCGCGTATCCTTCAATGCCTTTAACTGATTTTCTATCTTATTCCGAATAATGACTTTTCCTATAGTAATGTCATTCTTGTCAAACTTATACTGGCGCTCATGCAACAAATAATTGGCTTCTGCTGAGTTCGCCCAATAAAACACTGGCCGCAGAGAAGGTTTCATAACGACTAACGCAACACCATGTTTCTGACATTTTTCTATCAACGGTGTCGTTACACGTATATGCCCAATGACAAAAACCGCCAGAATCTTCTGAAATGGAAGTTTGGTCAAGGTCTTGGTTTTGTCACTATTTTCAACTTGTTCTTCTAAAAGGAGTTCACCGTTGCTTACCCGCAAACTTCTTTCATGTACGCAGTTGATGACATAAATCGTACGGTATTCTATGTCCTTATGTGTAAACATTCTCTTCGGTTGTTTTGTCACACAGATTGCTATAAATGCAGTGTCTGCATTTATTTGGGTTTATGGTAAAAGGAGTGCTGTCCGGGTTGTACTCACGGAAGCGTTTGATGAAGTCACGCAATTCCTGCAAATCTCGTTCTTCAGGCATTTCCACAGGTATCATCTTATTGGTTGACATCTCATAAAACGCCAGGGATTCTATTTCATATCCCATCTCCTGCATACAGACCATTTGCCCCCACAACTGATACAGCTGCCCTCGAAATATCTTCTTTAACTGATTCTTTCTTTCTATTAGTTTCTTTTCCTTTCTCTTGTATAAATCGATCTTTCCCATTATGCCATACTTCTCGGAATATACTGACAATGCAAGTATATCGTCCGCACGATTGCTGGCTTTTTTCTGGTCTATGCCTTCATGTGCCAGTTTCCCTTTTGTCTGAGGCGTGGCATGATACATCGTTTCATCCGTCTCCATATACACATTGTGCAGGTATATGGAGTACGGACAAAAGATGAAATCATTAAGTGTAGATATGGAAATGTAATCAATCATTCAGATAAGGTTTCTGCTGTGCAAACTGCAACCACTCCTTGTTTGTAATAGCGAGCCTTGGTTTCTCACCCGACTCTGTTTCTTTTATCTGCTGCATTACCCACAAGCCTTTTCGGGCTATGTTATATGCACCATTGGCATCTGCATTGTCAGGAAGACCGTCTATCTGTTCACGACTATCATAGAAATGTCCATTGTCGTCTGCAACAGGAGAAAGCATATAATCCACTTCAGTATTGGTTATACTATTACGCATCTGCAACAATAGTTTCATAAGTCCCATAAGTGGTTCTAATACTTTCTTGTCCTTTAACTGACAAATTGATTCTTTCAAGTTTCCGTTTATGTCAATTTCTGCGTCTGCAAAAACTTTCTTGAATTCTTCTGTCAAGTTTACTGGCTTATTAGCCCACTGATTAAGTTTTTCAGGATCACGGAATGTCTTTACACGCGTACCATAAGTGCAGAGAGTCCACCTCGTGCGAGTACCTTTCGTTTTCTCCCTTGACTCATTGAAGTTGTTATAATCGAGTTCAAACTCAAACCAGTCTTTCGTAGCATTATAGCGAATGCTGTCAAATCTTGAAAAGAAATTGCGTGCTTTATCTGAGTTCTCATAACGAGTGTCCAGCATATTGACAAAACCAGTAACTGGGTCCATCTTACTTGTGTTCCATGCTGGAATATAGAACAAACATCCACTTTGCTTGCCAAGTTTCTTGAAACTCTCAAACTTGCTCGTAAGCTGATATGCATGCATCACACCTCCGGCATCATTATGCGACTTTTGCTTGTCAACATAATAATTGAGTTTTTCAATCAAAGCCCTCTCAAAGTTTTCATAAACCTGACGTTCTATTTTCTGACGTCCACGCATAAAGCCCATATTCAAGTCTTCAAGAACGACAATCGCCTGATATTCAACCATCATCTTTGAAATAACATGCACCACCTGACTCAAATAGCCGCTCTTCAAGTCTTTTATGTTTTCCAGTTTCTTCCAGTTTTTCCTTGCCTCCATGCGGTCTCCTTCTCGCGATGCAAGTAGTTCCTTATAGTTCGTTTTGCCAATATCATTAAGCGTCATCTGCTTAACAATGTTTCCTTTGAGGTCAATGAGCGAGAGATACAACAAGTGACGCTCACCACGATCTATACCGATGATATGTTTGACACCTCCATTACGAATGATATCTTGAACGTCAGAATTGATATTATTAGCACCTGTTGCCTTGAAATTCATTGTAATAGGCACATGAAACTGGAACTTGTCAACTGTATATCTGCGGTCTTTGATAATATCATAGTCGAAAACACTTTCTTTTCGTTCATTCTTTTCATTCTTGTTTGGTATAGCCCTGTTGGCTGGATGTATAGTAGTCTTTCCAATGTCAAGACTCCTTTTACGATAAAATATCTCAGCCTCACCATTTAGCTTATATATAACATCAGCAAGATTCTGTTCTGTGAAGAGCGATTTCCAATACAATGTTTGCATGTTAGGTGTACCGTGACTATACTTTGAGAAGTCTTTATTCCATATCTCAAATAGATATATTTTGCCTTCATCAACAAGTCTATTAATATAATCTACAGACACTTTTCTATAACCCAACATATATCCCTGTTGTTCTACCTCTCTATAGAATCCACTTATATCCTCATACTTATCGGTATTAGAGAACGAGAATGGGAATTTACTCCAATCCTCATGTTTTGCAATAGACTGCTTAAAGAAGTCTATAAGACGATGACAGTCTTTAAGACTAAAATCTTTTCCTTTTTTATGCGTTCCTTTTCTATATGCCTCAAGCAATGCTTCAGAAGGAGCGAAATAGTCTATCCTTGAATTCGAGAAGAATACCTTTGGCAACATTTTGTTAGCACCAGGTAAAAGTTTGTAGTCAATTTTGTCATAACATTCCCCATCGCTTGGCAATGATGATGCAAAAGACTGCTTCGACTCTTTATCCATTATTGCGAGATAATATTTACCATTTCGCATAAGCAAAACGGCAGAACAGTCCTTCTCTTTATTTACGTCCCATCCGCCAAGCAACTGTGGATTCTCAAAATTAATTTTTATTTTCTCTGTACTATATGGTTTACGTGTAAGCCAGTTTCGTACTTTATTATATAAAGGTGTCACGATGCTCAATGCATCCCATACGGCATGCAAACTTGAATCAAACACATTGTCTTTTTCCACCTCGTCGCCACTGCCAAGTAACGGCTTCACGAAGTGCTGTATTGACTTATATATGTCCATCAGATTCTTAATGACCTCTATATCTTCATCTGACTGATTCAAATTACTGTGCTTCCCTGACAACACATCTGATGCAGAGATATATGCCATTTCTAATTGAGTAAACAGATTTATTCTCTGCTCACCATCACGGTCATACGCTCCCATTCGTGCAAAATAGTCTTCCACCTTCTTGTCTGAATCCACAAGGCTATTAAGATATGCCAAACTAAAACTCTTTGCAGACTTAAACAAGGTGTCTATCCTCTTCTCATACAATTCTGGCTCACGTTTCTCTTTTGGCGTAGGTGCAGCCTGCAAACGCAGTTCATTCTTTATGGATGCAGTATATACATCATAACGTCCGAACAACTGTTGAGATATATCCGTCAATCCCAAATCATTTGATATGTATATTTTCGATGTATCGTAACTTGCAATGTTTTGCAACAACGAGCGCAGACTGTTATCGGAATCCCCTACCAGTATATCATTCAAGACATCATGCATTTCCTTTATTGCATTTATCATGTCTTCATCACTGGTAAATTCCTCAGGCAACCAAGATAACTTAACCCTGTCACTCAATATCATCTTGTACAATGGTTTCAGTAACGGCAAACGAGCATCACGTTCTGACTTCTGATTATGAAGATTAACGTATTCATTAATGCCTCCTATTACTTTGTTATAGACCTCTATATCTTCCTGAGTAAGTGTGTCAGCAAAGTAATCCAAACGAAACATCTCCTCAATGTTACTGACATTAAGGTATAACTCAAACGATTTCGTTATTTCCTCAAATTTATCAACAACAGAGCTTTCCGCAATCTTTTTAAAAGCCTTCATGTTGTCTATAAACGTAGGAAGATTCTCATGAATTAATCTATATGCTATGGCCGTAGATTTATCTTCCGCTGAGTACATATTCTTTCTGTTCTCATAAAAGCCCTTGAAATAAGTCGTAAACTTATTAAAATGTTCCACTGTCTGCTTGTCCTTATCATCCGTTAGGAAAGCTGGCAGATGTTCCTGTATCATCTCCTTTTTGAATAACTCGGGATACGAACCGCCTTCTTCAAAACACTTCACAATCTGACTGCGCAAATTCTTGCGAATAGTATCTAGTATTTCATTGTCATTATTGTTTCTATTGGTTTTCGAAGCATAAACCATATATTCTTCAAGAGAATCATAATTGCCATCAGAATCTGTTTTTAATTTACATTTTCTCAAACACATTTTAATGAATGTCTTATGATACTCATCAAGCATTGTTTTTACTTTCTTGTACTCTTCTGCACGTTTCTCATCGTTTGCTATGATGCCCTTACGCTCGATATTGTCAAGTGTTCTTCCTACTGGCTTCAGCTCAAACCGAAGTGTTTTACTCAGGGGATATAACCCTGTCAGTTCTTGATATTGTTTCATAGTCTCTTTTATTTATTAGTTATTTTGATATTCCATTTTCATTCTCTCTTCCAGCAACTCATGCCTGTCAGCTATTTCGTCTATGGGGTATCTGCCCCACCCTTCTTCCATATAGTTTAGCTTTATCGTGTCATCATACCATTTATTATATACCCTATCTGAGATGATGGCGAGGTCGTGTGCCCTGTGAACCTGCGAGGCAATGCTTATGCCATACATGTTCTTTATGCTTATCAACTCCGGCAGGGTTATGTCCTTCCTGCTGTTGCCAAGCCTGCGCCTTATGCTCTCTTTCTGTATCAGCATGGCACCGGCAAAATGGTTGCACAATCGCTCTTCATCTGGAACCTTGAGGGTGACTTTTCCAAAGGGATGCTCCACTATGATAGGTTCTGCATCTTTCGGCGCTGGCGCAAAGCGAAGCATCAGGTGCGCCAACTCATGAAGCGCAGTGAAACGCTTGCGCTCATTCGTGACATCAGCATTAGTGTTTATGATGATTACCGGCACCTTGCCATTCACCATTGTTGACGTTCCATCTAAATCCTTGCAATCAATAGGCACTTCTATTATTACCACCCCTTTCTCCTGCAACAATTCATAAACCGAATGAATGGGCTGCGAACCTATCTCCCAGCATTTGCGAAGCATTGCCGCAGCCTCATCTGCATCATCATATGAACTGACGGGGAAATCCTTGAGTGGATTTACAAACTCTGTTCTTTCAATTACGAATGTATCTTCCTGCTCAAAGTATCTTTCTATGTCTATCTTCAGTTTCGCTTCGATTTGCTTCGTTTTATGTGCTGGTACACCTCCCTTAACACGAAAAACGAAACCGCTGTCTGCATAGTCTTGTTTGTAGAAGTAAGACACTGGCACGCCGCACACTTGGGCAATAGCCGCAAGTGCCTCCTGCGAAGGATTATACACTCCACGTTCAATTTCAGATATATACATCTTGCTTACAATCCCTCCCATCTTGCTTACAAGCTTATCCATAGACAATCCTTTTGATTGCCTTGCCGTCTTCAGTCTATTTGGCATCATCTTATTCATACTTACAAAAGTACAAATAATTGTCTATTCGTACGTATAAGGGTACTGCATTTTAAAAAAGATTATCATTTTTTAACACAAATAAGGTGACCGCAAAACCTATTTGAACCACCTCTGTATATTACACAACCAATTGACATTTTGTCATTGATATTGCTTTTTTGCTTACACTTTGATTTTTGCCACCACGATTTCCTTGCGATATTTGAAAATAAAAGTCTGGTGGACGATTTTATCGCAAGGATTCTTGCGTTGCAACTGTCTGATATTCAATAAAGGGTTTTCTGAAAGCATAGCTTTTGCACGGTAAAAGCTATCGTTTTACGCTGTAAAAGCTACCTAATTACAGTGTAAAAGATGCCTTATGACAGTGTAAAAGCTATGCTTTTACTGAAAAGGCATGATAATCTCATGAAAATATACTGAAAAAACGCTCCAGCGACCCGAAAAGCATCATCATCGCCTCTCTATTTTGATGTCTGAGGATGAAGAAATATAGATATCAAAATGTCAGGAAAAGGACGACATAACAACTTTTTTGTCAATTATGGACACCACATTGTATAATCAAATTAACTTTCTCATCTTTTAGGAGTTAAAGGGAGTCAAGGGGAGTTATCGCGGCTTTCACCCGCTGAGGAGTTAAAGGACATTACGTTTACTTATTTAGGAGTTAAAAGGAGTAGAAATGGAGTGATAAGGGAGTGATAGGGACATATGTATTTGACTGTATGAATGAGCAAATGTATTATCCTCCCTACTGGGGTTGCTCTCCCCCGCGAAACGGGGGAGAAGCGAAGCGGAGGGGGTGTAAAGGCCATTGAGGGACCAGGTGGGGCTTCTAACTCCTCTTAACTCCTAAAAAAAAGAGAAAGATAAAAGACATTTATCTTTTATCTTTCTCTTTTTTATTTTCTTTTGGAAATCTACTCCATTATCACTTCCCAAACATCTTGCAAGCACATCTTGCAAGAGTTGATGTCTTATTTCTTCAGCTTTCTCTCAAGTGCGCTGAGCACGAGGTTCTGCTTCTTGTCGGCAGTGTTAGCCTTGACAGCGCTCTGAACCTTCTCAAGGTCAGCCTTGGTGCCGAGCTTCTCGATAACGTCGATGGCACCAGAACGGCCCAGCCAGTTGGCGTTGGCATCGGTAGCGATGTCGGTCATCAGCTTGATGTACTCGTCAACCTTGAAGTATGTTGCCTTTGCCTTCCATGCACCGAAAGAGCTCTCTGCCTGTGTGCGCAGCTCGCCAACAGAGTTCCATGCTGGAACGTTCTCTGTGCGTGGCTTCTTTGAGAGGTATGCGATGGTGGCATCGTAAGCAGCCTTGCTGGTGTGCTTGTGGAATGGGAAGTCATACCACAGCTTATAGAGGCTGTTCATGCACTCGTCATGTAATTTATACTGCTTGTCGTCGTTGAGCACCTTAACCAGCTCAGGAATGAATGACTCATCCTCCAGCTTACCTACATGGCCGAGCATAGCGCCGCGAACGTCCTCGTCCTTGTCGGCAATAAGGGTCTTGGCAGCGTCTGTAACACCTGGTACGCCGATGCTCCAGTAGTTACCTACTGCGTATGCCACAACCTGACGGATGTTCTTGTTGTCGCTCTTTACCTGTCCGAGGACGAACTTTGCTGCCTCCTCCTTCTTCAGTTCGTTAGACAGAGCTCTTACGCCCTCCTTGATTACGAATGGGTCTTTCTCCTCAGCAAGGATGCTGGTGAGCTTTGCCACATTCTCCTTAGAGAGTCCGAAGAGAGAAGAGAACTGTCCCATAGCCATGCCACGTACCTGTGGTGATGGGTTGGTGAGGAGTTTCTCCTGAATGGCAGAAGCGTTGGCAGGACGCTTGTGGTCCTTCATGATGGTGCTTCTTGCCTTGCCGATAGGATTGGCATCCAGTTCGAGTTTGCCCTGGTTGATAGGCACCTTAGAGTATGCCAGCCAGAGAGCCTCATACTCATCGTCAGACAGAGGCTGGTCTGCAGGAGTCTTGATCATGCTTACCAAACCCTCTTCACTGAATTCCACACTGTTAAGCAGCTTCATGGCAGGGCTCTCGTCTGAGTTCTCTGCAGAAGCGTCAGCATTGCTCTTGTTTCCGCAAGCAGTCATTCCCATAAGCACAGCAGCCATGGAGAACATAAAAAGAATCTTGTTCATTTGTTTTTTAGGTTAAATTATAGAATAACATTGGTATAATTGCTTATTTATCCAATTATCGATGCAAAGTTACTAATATTTTTCAAAATTCACAAGAAAACAGCCTTTTTCTTTCTTTTTTAGGCTATTTCTGGTTATTTATTCAGGAGTTAAAGGGAGTGATAGAGGAGTGATAGGGACAAATCATTGCTCTACGGGCACGACTTTTCTGCTTATCAGTACCTTTTTTCCTTTCACCATCTTGTAGCGGCTGATAACCTTTGAACCGTATGGATAAGCACTAAGGTCGTGTTCTGAAGTTTTCTTCTGCTTCTTCTTTTGTGTTTCCGCCTCTGGCGATGTGGTGACATCAGTCAAGCCACGACGTTCCAGATACTTTTTTCTTGCCGCGGCATACGTTTCAAGGGTGTCGTCTGTCTCCATGGTCAGCGATTGTGGCCATCTTTCAAACAATTTCTTGTCGGCTTCCACCTCTTCTTTTTGCTTTAAGAATGGAGAGTCTGAACACACCCTGACTTTCTCCAGAGAACTGTCATCAAATGTGCTTGCTCTGTGATAGATGTTTGCGCCTGAGTAGGTGCCCATCGACATTGAGGGCATGGTTATCTCCTTAAGGTTCTGGCAACCTGCGAAAGCGGAATAGCCTATCCTCAGTGTGTTTGTAGGCAGGTATAGGTGTTTCAAGTTTTCGCATTGTGCAAACATCATGGTTTCGATATTGTCCTTCGTGGTTCTTTTGCAGTAGTCATAATACCTTGAGTCGCTGCAGACAAAAGGTATGGTATCGCTGACTATCTCTGCATCCCTGATGTCAAGACTTGAGAGTATTCCTTTCCACGAAAACAAGTCGCATGATTCGACAGCGCCTGCCATTCTCCTGATTATTCTTATGTCTGCGCCGTTCAGTCTGCCCTTTACCGTGAGGTTGGAAATGCCAGCACACTCTTCTTCGGTCAGCATAGTTGACAGCGTTCCCGGTGTTTCCACTGTCACATTTTTCGTAAGCCCGCCGTCCTGCAGTGGCACGATGTTGAGCAAGGCAGTGTCAAAGAAAGAATAGTTGCTCGTTGACGTCCTCACTATTGGAAAACGATACCATCCGTCATACGAGCCGCCCCATCCCATGTTGATATGCAGGAAGTCTTCATAGGCTCCGTCACAAACAAAGACGTGATGCCCACCGCTGAGTATGCATGGTTTGCCGGCTTTGAGGTCTTCACGTATTAGCTTGATGATTGTTGATTCATCTGTTCTTTTATCTACGAGGAACATTCCGGGAGAATATCCGAAATGTTCTGTCAACGCCTTTTTGAAATCATGGGTATTCGAAGATGTCCATTTATAACCGTAATTCGCATTTACTGACTTGCCTACAATCTCCATCAGTCTGTCTGTTTCCTTTGTCCTGTGGATGTCCCATAATATATGGTTCGGTATCTTGCTCCATTCTATGGGTATGCCGTCAATATTGACATTCTGTGTCTGGTTTGACTTGTCTGTAAAGTTGAACGAGCCTGTCGTCTTTTGGGGCCATTCATAATACCTCATCAGCTGGGCTATGGCAACAGGGCCACATCCATATAGGACATCTTCTTTTTGTCCGACGCACTTTCCCTTGAGCCTTAACTGAATCCAACGTATAGTATAAAGCATCGGACTTATTCTCAGCGATGGCACCTGTTGCTTGTCTTCTTTGGGTAATTTGCCGCTTGCCATGTCGCTTATCAGCGTATCGTAGTAACTGTATAGGTGCATGAATGTTTCCGTGTCGCGTGCTTTGGAATGTGGCACGCCGACAGAGAAAGCAAGGACCCTGTCGTTCAGCAGGTCTTCATACTTCTCTCTGGCTATGAGGATAAAGGTGTTGGCACGCATGTCATTAAAGAAAAACAGACGGTCTGTATATTCTTCCAATGAAAAATCGAAGCCCCCAACGTTAATTCCGTGAGAAGCGAGGTAATCTTCAGCAAAGTGTTTTGCGAAACCTATTTCATTTGCTTTGGGCTTGTCTGTGTTGTTTTGCGCCATTGACACGGCACTGTATAGAAAAACGATTGTTGATATAATGAAAAGACGCATTGTTGTAGATTAATTGTTTATTGAAGTACAAAGTTACAAAAAAAATGGCAAAATCTACAAGAAAACAAGATTTTTATTTTTTTGCAAGCTATGCTTGCATAGGAGTAAAGGGGAGTTAAAGGGAGTTATCGCGGCTGGAAGCCGCAATAACTCCCCTTAACTCCTATGCAAGCATAGCTTAGTTTATTCCGCTGATGGTGATACCCTCCACGCCCTTGGCAATCTTGAGTATCATGCCCTGCAGAGCCTTGCCCGGTCCGCACTCTACGAAATCGGTGGCACCGTCTTTCATCATCTGCTGCACTTCGTATGTCCATTTCACTGGAGCGGTGAGCTGCGCAATGAGGTTCTGCTTAATCTCTGCGGCATCGGTATGTGCCTTTGCATCTACATTCTGATATACAGGGATGCGTGGATTGCTGAACTCTGTAGCCTCGATAGCAGCCTGAAGTTCATCCTTGGCCGGCTGCATCAGTGGTGAGTGGAAGGCACCGCCTACTGGCAGCACGAGAGCACGCTTTGCACCAGCCTCCTTCAGTTTCTCGCAAGCAGCGTTCACTGCGTCGATGTTGCCAGAGATTACGAGCTGGCCTGGGCAGTTATAGTTTGCAGGCACCACGATGTTGCCCTCTGATGATACCTCTGCACATACTTCCTCAATCTTCTCGTCGGGCAGAGCGATGATGGCAGCCATGGTAGATGGTGCTGCCTCACATGCCTTCTGCATAGCCATGGCACGCTTTGACACAAGGCGCAAACCGTCCTCAAAAGACAGTGCACCTGCTGCCACGAGTGCAGAGAACTCACCCAGAGAGTGGCCTGCAGTCATCTCAGCGTCGAACTGGTCGCCAAGGCAGATGGCAGAAATGACAGAGTGGAGGAAAACGGCAGGCTGTGTAACCTTAGTCTGCTTCAGTTCTTCTGCAGTACCCTCAAACATTATCTTCGTAATCTCGAAACCGAGAATTTCGTTTGCTTTGTCAAATAATTCCTTTGCTTTCGGGTTAGTGTCGTAAAGGTCTTTGCCCATACCTGTGAACTGGGCTCCCTGACCAGGGAATACAAATGCTTTCATAATTGATTATGTTATGTTAATAGTAGTTTTGGTACCCAAGTAAAAACAAAAAGTGAAGAATTTAAGTTACCCCCTTTCTGAAACACTTATCAGTCTGTTTGTAATTTAAATTCTTCACCTTTTACTCTTCGTTCACTCATAGAACGAAGGGAGATGCTTTATGCTTCTTCTTCAGCTGCAGGTGCTTCCTCCACTGCTGGAGCAGCCTCCTCAACTGGAGCGGCTTCTTCTGCTACAGGAGCCACGTTGGCTGCGCTGTTACCCTCTGCAAGCACTGTTACAGGAATCTCAACCTTAACTTCCTTGTGGAACACAACGGTAGCGGCATACTCGCCAACGGTCTTGATGTCCTTCATGATGATGCGCTTGCGATCTACCTCGATACCCTTCTTAGCCAGTTCCTCAGCAACGGTAGCTGAAGTTACAGAGCCATAGAGTACGCCAGTGGCAGATACCTTTGCCTCTACCTCAACAGATATGCCGTTGAGCTTCTCAGCCTCCTTCTCAGCTGCAGCGAGAATAGCTGCGAGCTTGTGAGCCTGCTGCTTGAGGTTCTCAGCGAGAATCTTCTTTGCAGATGGAGAGGCGATGACAGCCTTGCCTGTTGGGATGAGGTAGTTACGTCCGTAACCAGACTTAACATTTACTATATCGTTCTTGTATCCAAGACCGATGATGTCTTCTTTCAGTATAATTTCCATGTGTGTAATCCTCCTTTTTAGTTTACTTCATCAAATCGGTTACGTATGGAAGCAGTGCTATCTGGCGGGCACGCTTAACAGCCTGTGCCACACGGCGCTGATACTTCAGAGATGTTCCAGTGATACGACGTGGAAGAATCTTGCCCTGCTCGTTAAGGAACTTCTTCAGGAACTCAGGATCCTTGTAGTCGATATACTTTATGCCGCTCTTCTTGAAACGGCAATACTTCTTCTTACGGGTGTCAATAGCCGGTGCGTTGAGATAACGGATTTCTGTGTTGTTCTCTGCCATGGTTTATGCCTCCTCTTTGTTTGCAAGCTTATTGCGGCGCTTCTCTGCGTATGCAGAAGCGTACTTGTCAAGCTTGACAGTCATGAAACGAATAACTTTCTCGTCACGTCGGTAAGCAGTTTCGAGAGTAGCGATAACTTCAGGCTCAGCCTTGAACTCAACGAGGTTGTAGAAACCTGTTGACTTCTTGTCAATAGCATAAGCCATCTTCTTGAGTCCCCAAGCCTCCTCGTTCAGAATCTCGGCACCATTGTCCTTGAGAACCTTTGTGAACTTAGCGACCGTTTCCTTTGCCTGGTCATCAGACAAAACGGGAGTCAGAATGAAAACGGTTTCGTAATGATTCATCATTTGTGAATGAATAATTAATATTAATAATGTAATAAATTTACATGCCAACAATCACTTGTTGAGACATGTTTGCAATTTTTGCGGTGCAAAGGTACTACTTTTTTTTGAATTGACAAAGTTTTTTCTGAATTAAATTATAAATAACGGCATTTTTCTTTGCTTGTTTATCTTTAATTTCGTAACTTTGCACAAAAATACCAACCTACAGACAACATTCAATATGCGTTATTCTCTTATTTTCATGTTTTTATATGCCTTCGCCATGACGGTGACAGGCCAGACTCGCTTTGTGTATGAAGGACGAAAAATGGTGTCCGGTTCTACTGTTCTCTACGTAAGTGACAGAAAGAAAACCAGCGAGCGTACTTTCACCTTCCACAGCGTGGGCGAGGCACTGCGATTTGCCGAGCGCACGAACAACAATACCCAGAGGACAATATACATAGAGCCGTCGGTGTATTGGCTCGACAATCCTGACGACACTGACGTACGCCGTCCGCGTACAGGCACCACTCCGTTTGCAATGGAGGTGGAACTGAGCAACGTGGCAATAGTGGGACTGGGTGACAAACCTGACGATGTGGTACTAGCTGTGAACAGAGGACAGACACAGGGGGCGGACGGCAACTTCACCATGTTTCTTTGGAAGGGCTCGCACGTCAGGGCGGAAAACATCACCTTTGGAAACTATTGCAATGTGGACCTTGTTTATCAGCGCGATGCCAGCAAGAACCGCGCACGTCGCAAGCAGGCCATAGTGCAGGCACAGATAGCCATCTGCCAGGGTGACGACTTCAGCTTCAAATGCTGCCAGTTCATCTCCCGACTTAATCTCTGCCCGTTTGTAGGTGCGCCACACACCACCTATGACGACTGCTATTTTGAATGCACCGACGATGCCCTGAGCGGCACTGGCACATACAACCGTTGCCGTTTCACTTTCTTCTCCAGCAAGCCATTCTATACAACGGACAGAAAGATTGGAGTGCGTTTCTATGACTGTGACATCCACTCCAAGACCCACGGCACGCAGTACCTCACCAAGGTCAGCGGTCCCGTCACCATGGAGCGCTGCCGCTGGACGAGCGATGACCCACAACTGCGAATAGAATGGGACAAGCGTCCTGACCCACGCCACTACTGTGTCATGACTGACTGCACACTGAACGGCAAGGCTCTCGACGTGCCCACACCCACCGAACCATTACCGGTGAGTCTGCCGCCTTTTGCCTTGCAGTCGCAGCCGCGTATCATTCCGGGACAATGGACGGTGGACTGTTACAAGCCGTCAGATACCATGGAATATCCCTGGCAACCAGACACCACACGTGCTGCATGGGGATATGCCGAGGGAATTGACGGCGCAGAAGGTTCATGGGGACTGGTACAGTTGCAGAAGGGCGCCAGACTGATGTTCACGGAGAATCCCGGTGGGACAGGTGAACGCTCTGCCACCGTCACCCTCGACCCCTGCAAGGGACCGGGACAAGGTTTCGGCTCTGCCACTGGACAGTATCTCGACATCTGCATCTGTTTCGACACACGCAGTTTGACAGGCTACGGCGTGCGTTTCATACGCACTCCCGACTACGACCATGCCGTGGAGACATACCTTGTAGAGTATCAGAACGGCACGATAACACGCATCAGTCAACCGGAACGCTGCGACCTTTTCAAACGTGGCTGCACGGTAAGCCTGCAGACGAAAGGTGACATTCTCAAGGCGACAGTGACGCAGGCGGGCACCGAACAAGTGCTCTCAGCACAGATGGCGCACCCCAACAGTTACCGTGGCTTCCATCTGCAGCATACGGGAAGCACAGGTGCTTCTGCCACAGTAGTAAAGAGCATACTGCTGAAATAAGGTGAAAAGTGAAAGGTGAAATGGGAAAGGGGAAAAGTGAAAGGTGAAAAGTGAGAGGTGAGAGGTGAAAGGGGAGAGGTGAAAGGGGAAGATTTAATTCTATCACGGGTTGGCGGCAAGTATCTCCGGACGGAACTCGAAGTGCATGGTGTCATAGTGATACCAGCGGCCACCCCAGATAAAGCCGTGTTTCTCGAAAATCAGGACTATCTCATGAGGTATTCTGTTGGCATAGACAATCTTTGCCGTCTCGCCCTTTCCGGGATTCTTCCATAGCCAGTAGTCGCTCTTTGCCACACCGATGTCGATGGTCATGCCGTAGGAATGGGCACTGAGGCGGTTGGCACCGCGCACCTTGCGCCAATAGAACGAACCAGACGACTTCAGATAAGAGCGAAACTCCGGATGCTTAGCCAGCTCCGCCGCCACGGCACGCAGACTGTCGGCGGCACCATTGACTGTAGTGAACAGCACTTTGTCGCCAAACCACGGTACATTGACGAGCTTTGCCCTTACCTGTGCCTCCGTAGCACCATACATCTTCTTGAAAAACGGTTCGCAGCGGCTGCGGCCTGCATCCTGCAGATACTCCGGCGTCCACGACCGACGGTCGTATTTGAAGGCGAACATATCCTCCGGGTCACTGTCGTCAAGTTTCTGCACGAAAGACTTTTCACGGCCGTCGTCATACTGCATCCTTGTGCCGTCAGCAAAAAGCAGGTTGCCACCTTGGTATCCCTTCACGAAGTCGGGATACACCTTCATCAGAATCTGCGCACCCTTTGGGATGCCCTGCTGTGCATTAACAGAAAAAACGGCGGCACTAAACAATACGGTCAGTGCCACCGATGCCTTACTTATGATACTCATCGCTTACTCGTATTTCTTGAGGAAAGCGATGTTCGCATTCTCAAACTTATTGAACTCCTTGGCGGGAATCTCGTTGCGCGTGCCACGATACCAACTCTGATTGCTGAAATACTCACGCAGTTGCTTGTCCTTGAATATACGTCCGTGACGCGCATAGATAGAGTTCTTCAGCACACGTATCTGCCCACGGTCATAACCGCTGATGTCATCGTATGTGATGTAACGTGTGGAGAGGAAGTCGTACTCCGTGCCCCAAGCAACGTTGGAAGCCTTCGGCTTTGCAGGTTTTGTAGTGTTTGTACGCGGAATGGAAGGCACCTGCGCATTCACCTGCATTGGCGCACTCATCAACATGGCAGCGGCCATGCATGCCACTGCAGCAATCTTCTTAGACAGGTTTTTCATAATCATTGTTTTTAGTGGATAATTCAAGTTTATAATTCCTTGGCAAATTTACACATTATTTATTAACCGTGCAAGAAAATATCATAAAATTTTTTCAACAGCCTGCCGCAATTCATCCATGGTATGGAAAACAATGTCGGCCCCAGCCTCAGCAAGTACCTCGTCAGGCAGCGGGCCTGTGTTCACAGCTACGGTGAAACAACGTGCCGCAGCAGCCGCACGGACACCGAGCGGAGCATTCTCCACCACCATCGTCTGCCACGGTTTCAGTGTTTCCCCAGCAGGCAAGGTGCCCTCACGCTGCAGCACCGCCGTAGCTTTTTTCATACCCATAATATAAGGATCGGGCTGTGGCTTGCCCTGTGTCACATCATGCGCAGTGACCATTATATCGGGTGACACCATTCCATCAAAATCCGTCAATATGCGATTGATAAGCGTAGGCTGTCCGCTGCCCGTAACCACGCCAATCTTAATGTCATGATGGTGCAATGTCTCCTGCAACTGATGCACGCCGGGAATCATCGCTGCCGTTCCTTTGGAGGCATACACCTCTGACTTATAGCGATACATCTCGGCAGCCTCATCATCGCTGACCTCGCGGCCGAGTTGTTCTCTCGCCAACACCTGAATGGTTTCCACACCGCGCATACCCTCATAGCGGAAAGCATCCATGTCAGTCATGTGTATGCCGTAGCGTTCCATGCTCTCCTTCCAGGAAGAAGCATGGTTCCACATAGAGTCGTATAGCACTCCGTCCATGTCGAACAATGCCGTCAGGGGTTCAAAATGCTCGAAAGCATATTTCTTGAGATAGTCGTCTATTGCCTTATACATAATGTATGGTACAAAAAACACAAAAAGATAAAGCCATCAGACTATTGCTTAAGTCGGATGGCTTTTACTTTTTAAATTACTTAACCACTATATTCTTAACGATTATTCATTCATAGCCTTTATCTTCTCTTTCATAAGAGCAAGTTCATCACGCAGTTTCTCCACCTTACGGTTAAGTTCGTCAACGAGCGTGTTACCCTTCTTGCTGCTTACGGAAAGGAAGTTGAGGTTATTCTCGTAATTCTCCAGTTCCTGCTTCATGTCATTGTAGCGGCGCTGCATCTTCTGACGCTCCGTACTAACTGCATCCTCACCGCGCTTTGCCACTTCACGCAGACCTTCCTTGAAGGCATTCAGACGGCGGTTGGCGCGTGACTTGTTCAGTTTCTTATAAAGGATGTCGAGCGTGTCGTGATACTGGCGGAACAGTTCATCCTTATCCTTGAATGGAACATGGCCTATCTGCTTGTACTCCTCTATCAGAGTCTGCATCTTCTGCTGCAAATCCTCGGCAGCATCCTCAACAAGAGCCTTGAGCTGCTCGATGATACCCTGCTTCTTCTTCAGGTTCTCCTGCTGCTCATCACGCTCACCAGAGGTGGCGGCATTGCGAGCCTCGAAGAACTTATTGCAGGCTGCGAGGAAATCGTTCCACAACTGGTCGCCTATCTTGCGAGGCACCATACCAATGGTTTTCCATTCCTTCTGCAGTGCGATGAGTTTGTCAGAAGTCTGACGCCACTCCGTACTATCCTGCAACTCCTGTGCACGCTTAACCAGTTCCTCTTTCTTGTTGATATTCTCCTGGAACTGCTCACGTCTGCCGGCAAAGAAATCATTCTTTGCTGTAAAGAACTGGTCGCATGCCGTGCGGAAGCGTTCAAATATCTTAACATTCATCGACTTTGGTGCAAAGCCGATGGTCTTCCATTCTTTCTGCAGATCAAGTACCTCCTGAGTTTTCTTGTCCCAATCGGCATTAGTGGTACAGTCGTCTGTTGTGATGCTCTCCACCTTGTCGCACAAAGCACTTTTCTTGACCAAATTCTCTTCCTCACGCTGGCGTATAGCCTCGAAATGGTCAGCATGGCGTTTGTTGACTACAGTGCTGGCAGCCTTGAAGCGTGCCCACACCTCATCACGCAGTTCCTTTGCCACAGGACCTATTTCACGATACTGGTTGTGCAAATCCTGCAACTGATGGAAAGCGCTTACCACGTCTTCCTCATCAGCCAAACGCTCTGCAGCCTCGCAAAGTGCAGTCTTCTGCTCCAGATTCTTTTTGAAATCATATTCGCGAGCCTCGAAATTCATCTTCAGCAGGTCATAGAACTGCTCCTGAACAAGTTTATAGTTGTTCCAAAGTTCGCTGGCATTCTCTGCCGGTACGGTCTTTATCTCACGCCATTCTGTCTGAAGAGCCTTCACCTCCTGGAAACCTGCAGCAGCATCTTCTGGAGTTGTGGTCAGCTCCTTGATACGCTCTATGATTTCCAGTTTACGCTTGAGGTTGGCTTGTTTTTCAGCCTCAGCCTTCTGGAAAGCAGCCTGACGGAGCTCTTTTATCTTGTTCATCTCTGCTTTGAACACCTCTTCTGTTTCATCAGGTGTCACCACATACTGCATCGGGTCACCACCATCTGCTATATATGCCTTTTGTGCGGCATCGCGCTCGGCATTGAGCAGATAATAGAAAGCCGTCTTGAGATGATCCAATTCTGGTTTGCTAATTTCTTCGTCGCCCTGAGCAAGTTCTTTAACACGCTCCAGCACTTCCTCCTTAGAGGCGTAAAGACGCTTTTCCTGAGCTTCTTCTGTCTGCTGTTCAGTGGTCAGCGTCGTGTCTTGAGAGTCAATCATTAATATTGTCTAATTATTAGATGTTAATTAATTTACACGCTTTTCTGTGCAAAAGTATTAAAAAGTTTTCACTTGCGCAAGTTATTTCATAAAAAAAAGCATTTTAGCGCAAAAAAAACTCTTTTTTGCTCATGAATAGCCCTATATATGTCAATAATCCGTTGATTAACAACAATTCATAACCGAAATGATAATTCCAATACTGTTCGGATGTCCAACTGAGGACATAACACAGTACGGGAGACAACAAACAGGGTATGAGCACAGTCAGAGGTTTTCGCTTCGGGTTAAGCATTGCATAGACGAATAATCCAAGCAGAGGACCGTAGGTATAGCCTACGAGCGTATAAACGATGTCTATGAGAGGCATGTCTGTCCACTGATGGAACAATATGCAACACACTGCGAGCAACAGGGTCATCAGGAAATGCACTACACCGCGTTTGTGCTTTCCACCCTTACCTGGTATTATGTCAAGGCAAAAACTCGTAGTCAACGCTGTCAAAGCGCTGTCAACGGTAGAGAACGACGTAGCCACAATACCGAGAACGAATACAGAAAGCAACACACCACCCTGACCTGTACAGTAGATTGTAAGCAACTCGTCTGGTTTGGCAGGAAGTGGCACGCCACTGGCATTATAAGTGCCCACCAGCATCACACCCAGCAAAAGAAACAAGGCATTGACAGGCAAGAAGGCAAAGCCGTATGTGCACATATCCTTTTGCGCATCACGCAGTGTGCGACAAGTAAGGTTTTTCTGCATCATATCCTGATCCAGCCCCGTCATCACTATCACGATGAATATGCCAGAAAGGAAGTTAATGACCGAACCGAAAGACTGGAATATGGCATAGTCACCATTTTCAAGAACTGAACTTGAAGTCGGTGTACCTTTCTGTATATTGTATATAAGAAGCACAAGGCACACCAACATGCAGAGTGTCTGCAAGGTGTCTGTCCACACAAGCGACTTAATGCCGCCGCGACGAGTATATAACCACACCAACAGCAACATTCCCACAACTGTGAGAGGGAAATTCCACTCCATTACACTGCTAATGATAAAACACGGGACATAGAATTTAGCCGATGCGCCAAGCAATTTGGAGATGATAAAGAACAACGAACCCGTGCGATATGCTTCGTCGGATATTCTTTTAAGATATTCGTAGATGCTGGTGAGGTTCTCCTTGTAGTATATAGGCAAAAGGACATAAGCCACAATGAAATAACCGACGATGAAGCCGGCACACACTTCAAGGTACGTGAAGCCAGAATGCAACACCATGCCCGGAACACTGACGAATGTCACGCCGGATATACTCGCCCCGACCATGCCAAACGCCACCATATACCATGGAGACTGGCGGTCACCACGGTAGAATGCAGCATCAGTTGATTTCCGCGTTGCCAAACGACTGACAACAAAAAGAATGATGAAATATGTCAGTAAAATATACAGCATTATGACATGTACACACAACGGGCTGCATCGTAATAAAACGAAACAACCCGTTGACATTTATCTTTTGTTCAATTTCAGCAGTCGCTTATATTCCTTCTTTGTTATACGCATGAACGAGCCATGCTGTGGTGCCGTCACGCCCTTGATGTTCTCTGGTGAATTGAAATTGCGCATAAACTTGTCAGCACGGCAGATACGGTAATTGCGTGGACGTGATGAGTATTCTATGTAGGCTATGCGCCAACCATCCTCGCCTGGCACCTGAAAAGCCGACACACCCTCACATTTCTTCTTTCCTTCAAAGTTCACATAGTCATCAGCAACAGGCTCACTCCACGGACCTGTAAGATACTCTGACGTAGCAGTGAACAGCCCCGGCTGTCCGCCTTCTTTCTTTATCATCATGTGGAACATGCCGTCAGCCTCAACATAATTGATGTCTGCATCGATGGTTGCATATCCCCAGTCAAACAACGGCTGTGGCTGTGTAAGCTTCGTGAACGATTCATCAGCATAGCTGTAATACATACGGTCATACTTTTCCTCGCCGCGGTTCCACATGGAGTAATAGATGAAATAGCCTCCCTTGTGACCGTCAGGCCATGTGTATGTATCGTCCCAGAATATCTGAGGTGCCCAAACTCTGTTGATGGTGCTCCAGTCATTATACACGCTCTTGTCATTCGGGTTAGAGAAGATGGCAGTACCTTTTCTGTAGTCGAATGTTGTCGATTTCCAGTGTATGAGGTCATCTGATGTCAGAAGGTTTATACCATAGTTGTCCCATGTCTCCTTTTTACCCAAAGCCTTGGTCTTCGAGTTGTTCATGTCTGTCGTCACCATAAGGTAACGCTTGCAGTCATGACTGCGACATATATATGCATCACGCGTGCCTCCCTCAATGCCTGCCAATTCATGGCTGGAGAAGATGGAGTCACCACCTATGATGTCCTGCCAATGCTCGGCATCCTTGCTGACGGCAAACGCCGTCCACTGTCCCTTGTCGCTCATGTGGCAATAGAGAAAATATTTGCCCTTCTGCGGATTGACGGCATGTGAATGAAGTGCATAGAGCGAGGACTGAAGTGCCAGGACGACAAAAAGCCCCAACATTCTTTTAAAGTGCATCGTTTTCATATTGTTTTTTTGAGTAAAAACAACCCAAATGTCCATGTAATCATAAACATTTGGGTTGTGTTGTTGTTTAGAAATATTCTTACCTTTTTATATTAAATTCATACCATTCTCACTACACTCACGGCGCTGTTCATCAGGCCAGATGCTTGCCTGTATCTCACCGATGTGTGCCTTTTGCAGCATCACCATGCACAAGCGGCTCTGACCTATGCCGCCACCAATGGAAAGTGGCAGTGTACCGTCAAGCAGACGTTTGTGGAAATACAGTTCCTTACGCTGCTCCTGTCCCTCAAGAGCCAACTGTCTGAGCAGTGATTCCTTGTCAACACGGATACCCATTGACGAGAGTTCGATAGAGCGGTCGAGCACTGGATACCATATCAATATGTCGCCGTTCAGTCCGAAATAACCGTCTGAGTTTGGTGTAGTCCAGTCATCATAGTCTGGTGCACGTCCGTCATGCTTCTTACCGTCAGACAACTTACCACCGATACCCATCACGAACACAGCACCGTATTTCTTGCATATAGCATCTTCACGTTCCTTGGCTGTCATGTCTGGATACATCTTCAGCAGTTCCTCTGAATGGATGAAATGTATATCGCGTGGCAGGAATGGCTTCAACTGAGGGTATGTCTCACATGCCAGGAATTCCGTACGCAGTATTGCGGAATATATTCTACGCACAACACTCTTTAGGAAATCCAGGTTTCTGTCATCACGACTTATAGCCATCTCCCAGTCCCACTGGTCAACATACAGCGAGTGCAGGTTGTCTAACTCTTCATCAGCACGTATGGCATTCATATCCGTATATATGCCATAACCTGCTTCTATACCGTATTCCGCCAATGTCAGGCGCTTCCATTTTGCCAAAGAATGAACCACCTCAGCCTTTTGGTCACCAAGGTCTTTTATGGGGAATGTCACTGCACGCTCCACGCCATTGAGGTCATCGTTAATACCGAGGCCCTTCAATACGAACAAAGGTGCTGTGACACGGCGTAGTCTTAATTCCGTGCTCAGGTTTTGCTGGAAAAACTCTTTTATAAGTTTTATGCCTTGTTCCGTTTGCCACAGGTCAAGCAATGCCTTGTAGCCCAGTGGCTTTATCAATGTACTCATTTATCGAAGAATTATTGATTTTAGGATTATTGTTTTCAAATTTCGTGCAAAGTTACAAAAAAATATTAAACTGACAAAGTTATTTTTATTTTATTTTACAAAAAGATAGTTTTTTATTGTTTTCTGTGTCTTTTTGAAAGCAAAAAGGTATAAAAAACCCTACGGAATGTCAATAATATATATAATGGTATAACAATAATTTGGCTGTTTCAAAAAAAAGCACTACCTTTGCACTCGTAAATCATAGACGTGCGCCAATCTACGATTGACACGCACTATTTACTTCACGCGATAACATTGCATTGAAAATAAAACACAAGCTAAAAAGAACAGGCCTTGCCTGCAATAGAGAAAATTATGAAGGTGATACAAGACAAAGAGTACGGCGGCGAGCGCCCTCTCTATGCCATACATGACACAAGGTTGGAAAGGGTAACGATACATTTTGGTGAATCGTCTATCAAAGAAGGCAGCAACATAGAAGCTGAGGACTGCCGTTTCGAAGGAAAATATGTGTTTTGGGAGATACACAACTTCAACATACACAAGTGCTATTTCGACGAGAGCGCACGCTCAAGCCTATGGTATGCATACGACTGCCGCATGACACAGTGTAAGGTAGATGCACCGAAGATGTTTCGCAGAATGAAGGGAATATACGTTGAGGACACCGACTTCACCAACGGTGAAGAGATGCTGTGGGACTGCGATGACGTAACACTGCGCAATGTCAATATTAAGAATTGTGACTATCTCTTCATGCACACCAATAACGTACATATAGAAAATTACCATCAGGACGGCAACTATTCCTTCCAGTACTCCAAAAACGTAGAGATTCACAATGCCGTTCTAAACTCCAAGGATGCTTTCTGGGAAGCAGAGAACGTCACCCTCGTGGACTGTGAGGTGAACGGAGAATATCTGGGATGGTACGCCAAGAACATGCGCCTGGTGCGCTGCCACCTGACAGGCGAGCAACTGCTGTGCTACGTGGACGGACTGACACTTGAGGACTGCACCTTCGGCCCAGATGCCAACCTGATGTTTGAGTATTCCACAGTCAACGGCAACATCAAGGGTGACGTGACAAGCATAAAGAACCCCACCAGCGGCACAATCAATGTGGAAGGCAAGGTGGGAGAACTGATATGGGATGAGAACCAAAAACAACCAGCAAATGCAATCGTTCGACAAAATAGTAAATAGGCGAGGCACCAACTGCTACAAGTATGACGAGATGCCCAATGATGACACCATCGCCCTGTGGGTGGCAGACATGGACTTTGAGACGGCACCATGTGTGCAGGATGCTCTGAAAAAGCGCATGGAGCACGGGTGCTTCGGCTATACGTTGGTGCCTGAAAGCTATTATCAGGCAACCATTGACTGGTTTGCACACCGTCATGGATGGCACGGCATCAAGCGAGAATGGTTCATATATACCAGCGGAGTGGTGCCTGCAGTGTCGGCCATCATCAAGGCTGTCACCAAGCCGGGTGCCAAGGTCATGACACTCACGCCTGCATATAACTGTTTCTTCTCGTCAATCAGAAACAACGGTTGCACACTTGAGGCATGTGCGCTGCGCAGGGTAGGCAACCGCTACGAGGTGGACTGGGATGCTTTTGAAGCTTCGTGTGCCGATGACAACGTGAAAGTGTTCCTGCTGTGCAATCCGCATAATCCCACCGGACGCGTATGGACGCAGGAAGAACTGCACCGCATGGGTGAGACGTGTAAGCGCCACGGAGTGTTCGTCATTGCCGACGAGATACACTGCGAATTTGTGCGCACATCGGCATACGTACCGTTCATGACCGCTTCTGACGCACCGTGTGCCGTATGCCTGTCGCCGAGCAAGGCATTCAACATTGCCGGACTGCAGATTGCTAACATCATAATCAAGGATGACAGTGTACGCCGCCGCGTGGACCGTGCCATCAACATCAACGAGGTGTGCGACGTGAATCCTTTCGGTGTGATAGCCCTTGAGGCTGCCTATACCGCTGAGGGCGAGCAGTGGCTGCGTGAACTCAACAAATACATATATGCCAACTATGACTTTGCCCGCAAGTATATCGCAGAGCATATCCCGCAGTGGCAGGTTACCGAGATGGAAGGCACTTACCTGATGTGGGTGAGGGTTGACGGCGATGCCGATGAACTATGCCGCACACTGCTCAACAAGGCAAACGTGTATGTGAATTCTGGTACCATGTATGACCACAGCGAGGAAGGCAAACACTTTATACGCATCAACCTCGCGACACAGCGTGACCGCCTTGCGGAAGGACTGAGAAGGATTTCTGAGTCTCTGTCTCAGTAGCCACCTCACAGAAAGAATAAAGGCATTTACAAACCATTTATCATCAAGAGATTACGGAGGGCATTGTAAAAGCTATCATATTACACTGTAAAAGGGCATCTTTTACCATGTAATATGATAGCTTTTACAGTGTAATATGATAGGTATTAGAACACCATAGTTATCGACTATAAAATCATCACTGTCAAACGACCAAACTGCAGTATTAATTCTTTGATTAATTTCAATGAACTAACGATAATTTTGGCAGATTGAAAAAAAAATATTAATTTTGCATGATGGAAGAATAAAGTCACTAAAAAAGATGAAATCACTGAAGGAACTGACACGACCAAACATCTGGTCACTTGCGCCATACAGCAGCGCACGCAACGAATACAGCGGACATGTGGCACACGTTTTCCTTGATGCCAACGAAAACCCATACAACGCTCCATACAACCGTTATCCCGACCCTCTGCAACTGGAGGTAAAGGAACGCTTGTCTGCAATAAAGGGGGTGCCGGCTGACTGCATCTTCCTCGGCAACGGTTCCGACGAAGCCATTGACCTGGTGTACCGTTGTTTCTGCGAACCGGGAAAAGACAATGTTGTAGCCATCTGCCCTACTTATGGCATGTATGAGGTATGTGCAGACATCAACAACGTGGAGTATCGTTCCGTGATGCTCGACGAACAATATCAGGTGAGTGCAGACAAACTGCTCGCTGCCGCCGATGCTAACACAAAAGCCATCTGGATCTGTTCGCCAAACAACCCCACCGGCAACAACATCAACCGCGAGGAGATAATAAAGGTGATAGAGTCGTTTGACGGTTTCGTTATCGTTGACGAAGCGTACATCGATTTCTCAAGCGAGCCTACCATACTCCGTCAGTTGGCACAATATCCAAACCTCATCGTGCTACATACTATGAGTAAGGCATGGGGTTCTGCCGCCATCCGCATGGGTATGGCTTTTGCACAGAAAGATGTGATAGATATATTTAATAAGGTGAAATACCCCTACAACGTCAACCTACTGACACAGGAACAGGCATTGAAGCGCCTTAACGACACTATAAGCGTAGAACAGTGGGTGAACATTCTGAAACTTGAGCGTGGACGACTGATGAAAGCATTCGCCGAACTGCCTATCTGTGAGAAGGTATATCCAACGGATGCAAATTTCTTCCTCGCAAAGATGACTGACGCACAGGGTATATACGACTATCTTGTCAATGAAGGCATCATCGTGCGCAACCGCACACGCATCACGCTGTGTCATAACTGCCTGAGAGTGACCATAGGCACGAAAGAAGAAAACAGCGAACTGCTCGGTGCACTGAGGTTTTATAAAGCATAATGACAATAAAACACAGGACGTTGCGTTAATTGATAGATGACAAGAAAGATTCTGACATTACTTCTCATAATCGCAACCACGTCGGTGTGGGCAGACGAAAGCACGTCTGCCTACACCGACCATTCTGTTTTATGCTCTGGTTCATGGGCAAAGATACAGGTGAGTGGCACGGGCATACACCGTCTCACTGGCGATATGATACGCAAGGCAGGCTTCTCAGATTTGTCCAAGGTGAAGATATATGGATATGGCGGTGCCGTCATACCTGAGAGACTGACACAAGAATACCTCCGCGAACATGATGACTTGAAAGAGATACCAACCTGCACCATTGGCGATGCCAAATACTTCATGGCCCAGGGTAGCATCTCGTGGAGCGACCAGTCAACGACCCTGCGCACAAGAAATCCATACTACGACTACGGATGCTATTTCATAACGCAGACAGAGGGCACACCACTTACCACTACGGAGGATGAGTTACTGGAACAGCAGAAACAAGACTTTTCTTCTTTCCACTTTCTACACGAGAAAGACCAATACGCATGGTATCAGATAGGCCGTAACCTGGTTGAGAAAACATCCATCGCACCCGGCACATCAAAGAACTACGAGATTACGATACCGAAAGGGAACACTACTGCTGACTTCCGCATCGTAATCACCACAGCCAGCACTGCCAACTTTACTATTAAAGTAGGAAACAATTTTGAGGCATCATCAACGATGAATACCACGTCGGAATATGACAAAGCCGTATTCCGCACCATAACTGGCACTATCAGCAAAGAAGACATCGAGACTGCCACAGTGAACGATGACGGAGACTATGTTGTGCCCGTATCCATAAGCTGTTCCCTCAACGGTCCTATACGTCTGGACTACATTGCAGCAAGTTTCTCCACACCAAAGGAACCAGAGAAGCTGAGCACGTCATATCCGGCAGCGGAATATGTTTACAACATTACGAACCAAGACCACCATGCCGATGACCCTGTGGATATGCTGATAATCATACCCACATCACAGCACACATTGACACAGGCGGAGGAACTCGCAGACGTACACCGTGCCGTAGATGGTTTGACAGTGCGTATCATTCCTGCCGATGAGTTGTACAACGAATTCTCCAGCGGCACTCCTGACATATCTGCATACCGCCGATACCTGAAGATGTTTTACGACAAGGACGACAGCAACGACAAGTCACATTCCATAAAATCCTGCCTGCTGTTTGGCGACTGCGTATGGGACAACCGCATGCTGACCTTGTCGGGCGCTACATATAACCCTGACAATTACCTGTTGGGATATATGACAGAGAATTCATACAACACCATGAATTCCATTGTAAGCGATGATTTCATAGGCATACTGCAGGACGACAAGAAGATACATGCCGACGGAGATTATGACCGTGACATGAGTATAGACGTTGCAGTGGGACGTTTCCCTGTATCAAACGCCACGCAGGCACAGGCGATGGTTAACAAAGTTGCCTATTATATGCAAACGTCTCCTAACGGTGTATGGCAGAACGAAATCATGTTCATCGGCGATGACAGCGACAACAACAGTCACATGCGCAACATCAATGCCAACGCTGACGCTGTAAGGAAAAACTCACCCGGCTATAATGTCAAGAAGGTGATGTTTGACGCTTACGAAAAGATTTCGACATCCACCGGCGACCGCTATCCCGAAATTGAGGAGATTGTCAGAAAGCAGCAGAAGGATGGTGCTTTGATTATCAACTATGGAGGTCATGCCTCTGCCACCGACCTGGCGCATGAGAAGATGTTGCTCCTTGCAGACTTCAATAACTTCCGTGGCACCAATTTCCCACTGTGGTTCACCGCAGCCTGCACCACCATGCCGTTCCAGACAACAGAAAGCAGTATCGGCAAGGCGGCGGTACTCAATGCCGATGGCGGTGCTGTAGCATTCGTAGGAACCGTCGGCACCGTACTTGAGGAACTCAACTCGCGTCTCGACAAATATTTCATGAGACACGTTCTCTCATACGACAAGGACGGCGAGCCCATATCCATCGGTGAAGCATTGCGTTTGGCAAAAAACAATCTTATAGCAAACCTTGACCCAAGCATCGGAAGCGACAACTCCATCAACAAACACCACTATCAGTTGCTGGGCGACCCTGCCATGCATCTTGCAATTCCGACATACAACGCAGTCATTGACAATATTAACGACATGTCAGTAACGTCTGACGATGATGAAGAAACGATAACATTAAAGGGCAGTGGCATCGTAACAATAGAAGGACACGTCGAAGACAAGAGCGGCAACCTTGCAGAATTCTTTAATGGCACCGCCAACATTACGGTAAAAGACAGTAAACAGACCATCGTTTGCCGTGGTCAGGCAGAAGCCAGCAGTGTGTTCTCCTACAGTGACTACAGCAACAATCTTTTCGTCGGCACATGCAATGTGGTGGACGGAGAATTCTCCATATCTTTCCGTATGCCACGCGATATCAGCAATGACGGTGGCAATGGTCTGATAACCGTGTATGCCCGGGATAAAGAGTCTATGGTTTCCGCCAATGGCGAGACAACACAATTCAAGGTTGAGGGCTGGGAAGAAGTAACCAGCGACGGTGTTGGCCCAGCCATCTATGCCTACCTCAACAATCCATCATTCGCAAACGGTGGTGACGTGGGCGGCACACCGTATTTCGTAGCTGAGATAACTGACAAAGACGGCATCAATATTACGGGCAACGGAATAGGTCACAACCTCGAACTCATAGTGGACGGAGATGCTGATATGACATACGACCTCAACGACAATTTCGTATTCGACGAGAACAGTTACACAAGCGGACAGACATACTACATCCTTCCGACACTCTCTGCAGGTTACCACACACTGACATTCCGTGCATGGGACCTTATGAACAACAGCAGCACCGTGACACTGAACTTCCGTGTAACAAAGAGCATACAACCAACAATCAATGACATTTTCGTCAGCCCCAACCCCATAACCAACTCTGCCACGTTCTACATCACACACGACATGCAGGGTAGTACGGCTGACATATACATAGACATCATCGATATGAGCGGCCGCATAGTGGAAACACTGTACTGGACCGGCACTCTGTCTGAAACCTCAAACACTTCGGCATGCCGCTGGACACCTTCGGGCGTAAGCAGGGGCATATACCTATACCGCGTGCGGCTCTCTACCAACGGCGGCAAATACGTATCAAAGACTAAGAAACTGATAATTGCAAAATAAAAATGAAAAAACTTCTGACAATATCATTGGTTCTGTGCACATGCATGGCAGCAAGGGCTGAGGACAAGCGTTCCATGTTCAACCCTGTACACACCGCACTGGTATCTCAAACCATAGCACCTGACGCACGTGCCGGTGGTATGGGTGACGTAGGTGCCGCCACCGACCCTGACGTGGCGTCACAGTTCTGGAACCCTGCAAAATATCCATTCTGCATATCACGCGCAGGAATAGGCATCAACTATACCCCGTGGCTCAGACAACTGGTCAACGACATGAACATTGCATATATGTCGGGATATTACCGTATTGGCGACTACTCGGCTGTATCCGCTTCTCTGCACTATTTCTCACTGGGCGAGGTGTATGTCAACTATGATAGTAATTCTAATGACTGGAGCAATGCCATGACCATCAAGCCATACGAAATGTCTATTGATGCTGGCTACTCACTGATGCTCTCTGAGACATTCTCTATCGGTGCGGCTATTCGCTATCTTTTCTCCGACATGTCATACAGCACAACCGAGGAGAGGTCTGCCTCTGGTGCATTCGCTGCAGACCTGTCATGTTACTACCAGAACTATGTGAACATCGGGCAGCGTGAATGTCAGCTCGGACTGGGTTTGAACATCAGCAACATCGGTTCTAAGATAACATTCGGCGGCAGCGACCGCGCAGAGTTCATACCTACGAACATGCGTCTCGGTGCATCGCTGATGATTCCTATCAACGAATACAACCGTTTCACCATTGCGGCTGATGCCAACAAACTGCTCGTACCTACATATCCGAAACAAACAGAAGAAGAGAAAAACCAACCTGGAGTTTACGATGAGCGCGTACAACGTGAGTATTACGACATAGGCTCCATCGCTGGTATCTTCAAGAGTTTCGGTGATGCCCCCAACGGTTTCAAGGAGGAGATGCAGGAGATACAGTGGAGCATCGGTGCAGAATACGTGTATAACGACAAGTTCTCACTGCGTGCCGGTTATCACGACGAGGCACAGAACAAGGGTAACCGTAAATACTTCACCGTGGGTGCAGGCTTCAAGATGAATGTATTCTCTCTCGATGCTGCATACGTCATCTCTACAGCTCAGAGCAACCCACTCGACCAGACCCTACGTTTCTCACTCAACTTCGACCTCGACGGAATCCAGGACCTTCTGGGCAGACGATAAGACAAGTTAATAATGTAGAAATATAAATAACCGGCACCGTTGTCTTGATGCAACGGTGCCGGTTCTTATTGTATGATTAATGAGTATGTTATCTTGCTACTGCTCCAATAACGCCTCCTATGATTCCTCCTATTACCGCACCGGTAACTGCGGCTGAGTTAGGACGATGGTCAACAACTACTACCGGACGTGAAGCTGGGTGTTCTACTACTACCACTGGACGTGGTGCCGGAGCCACTCTGTGTACCACTGCTGGGCGGTGATGAACCATCGGACGTACCTCTACGACTGGTGCGTGATGTGGATGACGTGCAGGATGGTGCCTATGGTGTATATGTCTTGGTGTTGGCTCGTGCACTGGACGTGCCATTACTGACGATGTTGTTATAACGCCTGTGAGTAACATAAGGCTGAGGATATACTTTTTCATAACTTTTCCCTTTCTTATTTTTAAGTTTGACTTCTGTTCTTTTTCTATGTGCAAAGTTAAACAAAAAGTATATAACCACAAATGTTGTTTCCCTAAAGCAAAAAGAAAAATCCCTACGCTTGGTAGGGATTTTTCTATATCATTCCAAAGGCATATCGAATTCTATGGTGTTGCTTACCACATCTCTGCCGTTCATTATATACAGTTGGAAATGTGCCGTGCCTCGCTTCAGGTTGTCCTGAGCACTGATATAAGCAGTGTAGCGAAGTGCCCTGTGCGGCCCGAGATTTTCTATCATAATAGCCGGCGACACTGCCAGTCGTTTGTTCTCCGTAGTTTCCTTGACCACAGGCACAAGATTAGTTACTATATTGCCTGTCATGTTGTGAATCTCGAATGAGATCTTCGCCGTTTCACCGCCATAGATATGCTGGTCGTCTTTTTCACCTTGGAAGGTGGCATTTCTGATGTCGATATACTGTGACTCTGCGATGTCTGTCACCTCACTGTCGTATGGTGCTGCCTGCTGCTGATCTTTTCTTTCACTGGCAGCCTCTATTGCCGCACCGCCTGCCGCACCGGTGGCCATGCCTACTATCGTACCAACGTCACTGCCACGCGGACCGCCAATGATACCGCCGATGGCCGAACCTATCATTCCACCAAACATAGCACCAGAGAAAGCACCACTGCCTGTCGTGCCGCAACTTGTCAGCATCATGACACCTGCGATAAAGATTATAAGTTTCTTCATAATTCAAAGGTATTATTTCTTACTAAGTTTTATGAATCTAAGCACTTTCCTTATAAACGACCTGTCCTTACGGTCTATATGCGTTTCCAATATCCTTGTGCCCTTTTTCAGCGGTGTGATATTGTAGTCTGCAATGGCAGCAGGTATGAGGCATGAATGTCCTTCCTGCAATGTTATCTCTTTTTCCTCTCCCTCATAGCCGTTTATCTTCAAACGACATGCGCCCTTGATGCACATGGAGATGATGAAGGAATCGTATTTCACCAGGTTGCGGTGAAACTGCTCCGTGATGTCCATCACCCTGACGTCAAAGAATGGTGTATCGATGACCTGTGCTGCTGTTTCTAATGTATTACCATAATGTGTACGGTAATCTGCCGCCACTTTGAAGTCTATCGCATCCACAGCAAGGTCTGTGTGCAACTGTCGTGGTTTTCCGTCAAGTCCCAGACGGTTATAGTCAAAGATACGATATGTCACATCGCTTGACTGCTGCACCTCTGCCAGCAGTATGCCACCGCAGATGGCATGCACCCTGCCAGCCGGTATATAGAAGACATCACCAGGATGCACCTCATGCCTTGCCAGCACATCACAAATGGTGCCGTCGGCCACACGACGACGGTATTCGTCTTTGCTGATGCTTTCTTTGAATCCTGCATAAAGAGCCGCACCTGGTTCTGCATCGATGATATACCACATCTCTGTCTTACCAAACTTGCCATGCCTCTCTGCTGCAAGGGCATCATTCGGGTGTACCTGTATGCTCAAGTCATTGCGGGCATCAATAAATTTCACCAGCAACGGCAGTTTTCCTCCATACTGCTTATACACTGCATCACCCAGCAGTTCACTCCCCCACTCTTCCACTACGCTGATAAGGTCACGCCCTGCCATCGAACCATTCGCCACTGTGCAGGGACTGGACTCCACAGCTGATACCTCCCAACTCTCGCCAATAGGCTCGTCGGTCTGCTGCAGTCCTTTGTAGGTCTGTAGTCTGTGGCCACCCCATACTATGGTGTGGAGGTTTGGTTTGAAAAGTAATGGATATACCAAGGGAGTTAAGAATTAAGAATTAAGAATTAAGAATTAAGAGTTATCAATACGCAAATTCTATTTCGTTCGGAACAAGCGTCATGACAGAATCCTTCACTAGTCGCAGGTTATATTTCACCGTTGCACCAGCCTTCAGTGTGGCGTAGCCTTTACGGAACGAGAATGTGGAGTCACCGTTGGAACACAGATAGCGATATGTCTTGGCGGTGGCATCAGTCAGATATACCGGCGTCGCACAGCGCATCTCAAGATTATCATTCAGAATATCCAGCCTTCCCGGTTCTTCATCATAATATGCTTTTATACGCTTCACCTCTGCAAGCGTGGGTATATGCCACCCTGTGAAATCACCTTCTCTGTATTCAGATGCTATTCTGTGCATCTCTGTTCCTTGTCCTGCCGAAAAGTTTGATGTAATATCGCTCCATTCCTGAAGCGATATATACATAACTTCCGCTTTATCTTCCGACACAGTATCAACGAGCAATATCACATGCGACATGGCATTCGTCTTGTCATTCACCTGCGCCACATCCACCCTGTCGTTTTTAACTGCAGGAGTATTGTCAGGTATTTCCATCTTCTGACATGAAAGAAACAATGTCAGACATGATGCGATAATGATGTTGTGTCGCAAAGACATCGTGTAATTCTTACAGATTTGCCTTTATCTTTTCTATCATTTCCTTGTATTCCTCGTCTGAGAGGTACACCTCGCCTGGGTTCATGCGGAACACGCCTGGATAGTCAGGACCTCCCACGTATTTCGGAGCGAGATGGAAATGCAGGTGCGACAGTGTGTCGCTGTATGCACCGTAGTTTATCTTCTCTGGGTTGAAAGCACGCTGCATGGCACGAGTAGCCTGTGCCACATCCGCCATGAAATCGTTGCGTTGCTGGTCATTGAGTTCGTTGAGGTCATTAACGTGTCCGTCGTATGCCACAAGGCAACGTCCGTGATATGTCTGTTCTTTGAAGAGGAAAAGACGTGACACACGCAAATGACAGATTTCAATCATCAAATCTTTCTGAGTCTGATTGTTTGTGCAATACAGACAGTCTTTTGGATCGCTATACATAGTATTAAATAAGTTATATAAATTATGAATTAAGAATTAAGAATTAAGATTGTGCATTATGAATTATGCATTATGAATTATGCATTGAGCATTGTGCATTGTGCATTACCTAATGGTGTCGAGTGCTGCCTTCAGTTCCATCAACTGGTCACGCACGTCCATCAGGTTCTCTATTATCTTCGCGCTCTTGTCCGTCCCTGCACGGTTGGCATGCATCATCTTGCGCGCCGCAGCGAGTTTGAAGCCACGCACCTTGACAAGGTTGTAGATGACACGGAGTTCCTCAATGTCGTTTTTCGTGTACTGCCTCGTATTGCCGCTGTTGGTATGTGGTTTCAGGTGTGGAAACTCCTTTTCCCAATAACGCAATGTTGACGGTGTAAGGCCAAACATCTCCGATACTTCCTTGATGGAGTAATATGTCTTCAGGTCTTTGTTTAAATTGAGAGCCACGCTTAAATTTTTGTTTATAGTTAATGGTGAGGTAAAAAAACGCCCACAATGTAATACAACTGATTTGTTTTCTCTATGCAAATGTACGAAAAGAATTTTACACTGCAAAATTATTTGTGTTAAATTTCGTCAGCAAGCCGTCTCACATCGTCTTTCTCGCCCACCACCCACAGTATGTCGCCTTTGTCAAACACGTATGTCGGTGGTATCCGGGTAAGTGTTTCCTCGTCTTCCTCCAGTCCTACGAGCATACAGCCGTAGTGCTCCTTCAGGCCGCATTCTATCAGCGACTTGCCGAAGAACGGGCTGGTGCTGCGTATTGCCAGGCGGCGCAACTGCATTTCGTGGTCCACCATCTCATCCTCTTCCGGCTGCACCTCCTGCAGCATGGTGGCATTCAGTTTCGTCAACTGCTCGTCATTGCCTATCACGCGGAAAGTGTCGCCAGGCAGCAGCATGTCATGCGCCGAAGGTATGTTGATATGTATTCTGCCACGCTGTATGCTGCTCACATGCACGCCGAAACGGTGTCCGAGATTCAGCTCAAGCAATGTCTTGCCTGCCCACAGTGAGTCCTGCGGCAGTTCAATCTCTGATATGTGTATGTCGCGGTCGAGCAGATGTCCTTCAAACAGCGGACGTTTCTTTCCCGATGCCCGCGATGCAAACTCTTTTGAGCGCAGGTTCTGTATGAACAGGCGTTCAAGGCGTATGCTGCTCAGTTTCATCCTGCGCGAATATATTATACTGACGAGCACTGTTATGGCAATGACTATCATCAGTGCGTTGGAGAAATTGAAGAGGTGGTTGCATATCGTGAAGATATAGAACAATGCAAGCACCGCACGCAC
Organism: Prevotella sp.; assembly: GCA_016281055.1. Lineage (GTDB taxonomy): Bacteria > Bacteroidota > Bacteroidia > Bacteroidales > Bacteroidaceae > Prevotella. The sequence continues at coordinate 9,459 of JAEEHW010000144.1, read as the reverse complement.
CAATATCGTAAATATCAGTGGGGCACGGTTGTGACGACTGCTTATCCACAATGACTTGAACTCGTCACTGCGGTTTTTCTTCATCACCATAGCTCTGAGGAACGGGGCTATGCACAGTATGGCAGCAATGCCGCAGATGATGTTCGCCCACGGCTGCGGCAACAGTCCTGCCACAAACTCATCGACGAATGTCAGCATGATAAGCGTGACGGTCGTTGACAATACGGCGTATATCAGTGTGTTTACAGCTATGTCACGCAGGAATATCTTCCAGTCGTTGTCTGAACGGCTGCCGTTTGACGGCGCTATGTCTGATATCTTGTTTATGCGGCTTATCCATACCCTCGGCAGTCTTTTCTCTATCATGCCATACACCGTCACCGACCCCCTTATCATATATGGCGTCAGGAATGTCGTTATCACCGACACCGTGACGACAACAGGATAGATGAAGGTGCTTACCACGCCGAGTGCCAGTCCCAGCGAGGCTATGATGAATGAGAACTCACCTATCTGCGCCATAGAGAATCCGCAGCGCATGGCTGTCTTCAGCGGCTGTCCTGAGAGCATGAAGCCAAGCGTTCCCAATACACTCTGACCTATTATGATTGCCAGCGTGATGACCACTATCGGCAGCCATTGTTCCACCACTACCTGGATGTCAACGAGCATACCCACACCGACAAAGAATATCGCTCCGAAGAAATTCTTTACCGGGGTGACCAGTTTCTCTATCTTCTTTGCCTCTACCGTCTCCGCCAGGATGCTGCCCATCACGAATGAACCGAAAGCTGAACTGAAACCTACCATTGAGGCAAACACTGCCATGGCGCAGCATAGGGCAAGGGCAACGATGAGCAGCACCTCGTCGTTGATGAGCCGCTTTGTCCTGCGCAATATCGTTGGAATGAAAAACAGTCCGGCAACAAACCACAGCACAAGGAAATAGACAATGTTCAGCAAACTGCCGAACATGTGTCCGCCGTCTTCACTGCCGTCTCCCTTTGCTATCGTCGTGAGCACCACCATGAGTACGATAGCCAGTATATCTTCAAGTATCAGCACGCTCATCACAAGCGATGAGAACTGCTGCTGGCGCAACCCCAGGTCGTCAAAGGCCTTGTATATAATCGTGGTTGAAGACATGGCGAGCATACCCGCAAGGAACAGTCCGTTCATCTCCGACCATCCGAAAGCGCGTGCCACCAGTATGCCTATACTCATCATTGAGAAGATTATGGTGATGGCGGCGATTACCGGCGCCATACCCATCTTCAGTATTTTCTTGAACGAGAAATCCAGTCCGAGTGCAAACAAGAGGAACATCACGCCTATGTCCGACCATGTCTTTATGTCCTCGCTGTCCACTACCGTCATCGTCAGCGGCAGGTTTGGCGATATCAGCACCCCGGCCATTATATATCCCAGCACCAAGGGCTGTTTGAGTTTCTTGAACACCAGCGTCACGATGGCCGCCGTGACCAGTATCAGGGCAAGGTCTTGTATGAGTGATGGTATGTCGTGCATTTCTTTATACTTTAGCAATGTTTACTATCGTCTCCACGGCTTTCTGCATCACCTGTATGGAGACGAATTCATGCGGTCCGTGAAAGTTTACCGCACCGGTGAACATGTTCGGGCATGGCAGTCCCTTGAATGACAGCTGCGCCCCGTCCGTGCCTCCGCGTATGGGCTGCACCTTCGGCTCTACGCCTGCTTCCTGCATGGCTCGCTTGGCTTGCTCTATGATATGGGGTCTTGGACTTATCTCTTCAAGCATGTTATAGTATTGGTCTCTCACCTCTACGGTGCACACCTCCGAGCCATACCTTACGTTTATCTCCTTCGCCGCGGCAATGACTACTGCCTTGCGCTGCTCGAACTTCTTGCGGTCATGGTCGCGTATGATATAGTTCAACTGCGCCTTCTCACAGGTGCCTTCCATTCCCGTCAGGTGATAGAAGCCTTCATAGCCCTCTGTCTTCTCTGGCGTTTCATTCGCCGGCAGCAGGGCAGCAAACTCCGTCGCTATCCTTGCAGCATTGAGCATCTTGCCCTTGGCATAACCGGGATGCACACTGACTCCGCTTACCGTCACGCGTGCCGAAGCCGCATTGAAGTTCTCATACTCCAGTTCGCCGAGGTCGCCGCCGTCAACGGTATATGCCCAGTCACAGCCGAAGCACTCCACGTCGAAATGGTGCGCCCCCATGCCTATCTCCTCATCGGGATTGAAGGCTATGCGCACTTTGCCGTGCCTCACCTCCTGATGGTCGCGCAACCAGCACATGGCCTGCATTATCTCTGCTATGCCGGCCTTGTCGTCCGCACCAAGCAGCGTATGGCCGTCGGTTACTATGATGTCCTCACCTTTGTGCTGGAGCAGTTCGGGGAACTTCTCTACGCTGCTTACCACGCCTTCACTGAGCACTATATCCTCGCCGTCATACTGCTCTATTATGCGTGCCTTTACGCCATTGCCGCTGCAGTCGGGCGATGTGTCATAGTGACTGATGAAGCCTATCGTGGGCAGTGCCTCGCACTCTGCATCGCTTGCCGGCAGGGTACCGTATAGGTAGCCCATGTCGTCAAGCACCACGTCTGCCATTCCCTCGGCAATCATCTCTTCGCGCAGGAACTGTGCGAAGACAAGTTGCTTTGGTGTGCTCGGCGTTGTCTGAGAGTTCTCATCAGACTGTGTATCAAACTGTGTATATCGTATAAAGCGTTCTGTTAGTGTCATCTATGCATTGTGTCATTAGCGTATTTTTCACTATTCACTTTTCACTATTCACTTTTCACTTCCCACAGGGGAGTGTCTTACGGAAGAACCGCACGGACGCAGCGCCCTTGTCTGCGATCGTAGTCGGTGTTGCCGCCGCCGCCGCTCGTCGACGAGAAAGACAAGCGATACGCATAGTACGGCAAAGTATTACCGAGTGTAGACGACCAGTATTGGCCATAGCCGTCAGAATTATACTGCTTGATTAGCGTGCCCTTGTAAAAACCTGTTATGGGAAGGAAGATGTGAGGGTCGCTGAGTGTATAAATATTTTTTGTCTGTGCATTATTAGTTTTGGTTTTCTTTACGCCCATGTCGTCTTTCGATTTGGCCTTATAAACTATGTAACCATACATTGAATGAATGGTGTACTCCATAGTCCACTCCCAATAGCAACTGTCACAGAGTGCTCTCATCTCTGCACGGGTCGGCATGCGCCATGACCCGCCCCAATGGACAACAGCAGCATCATCGCCCGGCTCAAGGGTTGTCTTGTTGTCAACTGTGCCGTAAGGGCTCGATGTGTTGTATTTGGTCAGAGCGTTGACAGAACCGTCACACCATTCGTATGTATCCGTAGTATAATCATTCTTCGGCTCCGTCTCCCCCCATGCGAAGTAGGCGCCGCGATCAATTGGACTACCTGCTCCAATGTTACAGGTGGCCCATTTTACTGACAGACCGAGGTCAACGTATTCGTGCCCGTTGGGATCGGACAGCACCTTCGGTTCTGCACCACTAAGGAACATGTTTACTATCTGGTTAGCATCCGACATCGTTATGTCACCGTCGTTGTTCACGTCGCCAGCCCTCTTGTCAAAGTCATTCGGTTTGGTTGCAGCAAGAAAATAGTTCACCACCATGTTGGCATCCGACATCGTGATTGTGCCGTCGTGGTTCACGTCGCCCAGTATGCCCCCTGCTGCATTAGCTGCAGTCCCCGCCATCATAAATGTGATGATGAGGCAAAATGTCTTGATTAGTTTATTTTCTGTTTTCATTACGTTATTGTGTTGTTTTTACCTTAAAAGCTATCTGTTGAAGCACCTGTCCGCATGGAAAACTTCAATTTTTCAATTCTTCAAATCTTCAATCCTTCAACTTTTCACTTCCCACAGGGGAACTACGGGCAAACCGGACGGACCGGCATGCCATAGTAGCGGAAACCGGAGCTATGACCTTTTTCATTTGGGTTTGAGAGAAGACAATATGCGTTCAACGTACTATGTAAAAGGTTTGACGACCAATAAATGCATTTCTGACCTTCTTCGCGAAGTGTCGTTCCATCGCACAAGCCAGTTGCCGGCAGGAAGATATGGATACTTCCCGTGGGTGTATATGTGCCGGACGGAGTGAAGCCATCCACGTTCCTTATCTTCCCCCTGTCACCGCTGTTAGGTTCATACACCCTATAAACCAGGTATCCACTCACACCGCTATTGTTGTAGTTTTCGGTCCACTCCCAGTAGCATTTTTTGCAGAGATCCAGAATCTCATTAATGGTTGGTGTGCGCCACGTACCGTGCCAGTTGGCCGTAGCAGCATCATCTTCTGCCTCGAGGATTTCTTTGTCGTCAGCATTGTCAAGCCAAGGCATAGGATTATACTTGGTAAAACCGTAGCCACCGCCATCGCCCCATTTGTATGTTTCCCAACTATAGTCATCTTTCGGCTCTGTCTCGCCCCATGCAAAGTAGTCGCCGCTTCCGTATGGTGTGTCAGAGCCTACATTCGTTGTTGCCCACCTTACACCTATGCCAAGGTTGACGTATTTGTGCACGCTACGCTCCCATGTAACGGTTGTCAGGGTCTTCTCCACCGTCCCCATGTTCACTATATTGTGGCGTGCAAAAACAGTCTCGCCAACGGCATTGCCGTATGAGCGTGTCATGATTATTATCTGGCTGTTCGTCACATCATCCTTGCTGCAGCTCAAGGTGAAGCCCTCCGTAAGAGCGCCGGGCAGGACTGCAATAAGGTATGTGCCGGCAGCTATCTCCGTCTCGCCATAGGCAGGAACAAGGCTGACGGCGGTTGATGCGTCAGCGGCAGGTGCAACTGTGGATATGCCGTTCTCGTCAAGGGTCACGCTGAAACTTCCGGCGATGCCTTCGCCGCCGTTGGTGGTGAAGGTTATCTTGTCGTATGGCTCCGTCGTGGTCACCTTGACAAAGGCGCATACGTGCTTGAACTCGCCAAGGGTGAGGTCTCCTGCCGTGCTTGTTATCTTGTCCGCATTATCATTGCGTGCGGTCATGATGGCAGCCTGCGGGTCGAAGCCGTCAGGCGTTGCCTTCTGCTCCACTGGCAGCGACAGTCCGCTGATGCCGTGGTCTGCATTGATTGTCGCATTTTCCGCAGCGGGATATACGGCACAGTAGCTCTTCGGTTCAAGGGCGTTGATGGTACCCTCGAATTCGCCTGTCGTTTCCCCGGCACCCTTGCTGAGTTCAAACGTGCAGTTGTTGCCGCCGCCGTCAAACACGGTGATGGCATCGCCCGTCTGCCACACCACGTCGGTGCCGTCGAGTGCTGTGCGCGTGGCGCTGCCCTCCTGACTGGCTGTAAGGGTTATCTTATATGGGTTCTTGGCTGGTGCATCACCAGCCAGTTCGATGTCGTTGCCGCATGAGGCAAGTGTGAGCATGGCGCATACTGCTGCCATGCCACGGCATGACTTAAAATGTAATGTTTTCATTGTTTATGTTATGGTCTGGAGAGTCAATCATTTGTCGTTGTAGTGTTCCTCTGCCTGGATAATCAAAACTGTAACACGATTATCATAAATATCGTAGATAATGCGGTCATTGGCCGTGATATGACGCGAATAGGTTATATCGTTTCCACCGACCAAGGCTTCTGGGTGACCAAGGCCGGTTCGTGGATGTTGCATGATGTCAAGCAAAACCTTTGATGCCTTCTTGAACAAACGAGGATTAGACTTTTTCCACTTACGCAGTGTCTTGTCTGCCTCCTTTGAATATTCAACACGATAGTTCATAGGCTGTCGAAATATTTCTGCATATCCTCGGGGGTGTTACACACAATAGTCTCACCACGGGCTGACTCCCCGCGAGCTTTTGCAATATTGCGACGTATGGCTGGCGTGATAGTTTTGTCATCACCGATATTGGCAACACGCACAGAAACAATGCCACGAATGAGTTTCAGAGCCTTGCGAATTTCTGCAACCATGGCATTGCCATCCAGTGTCACTATCATCTGGGTGGGTTGTTGGATTTGAGTTGTAACTGCCATAATTATTCTTTAAATGTTATAACATCTGCAATGTATCGTACGAAAGGAAAAGCGAGTGTCTGCAAAGCAGGCTCGCGGTCGCTTTAGCGATTTCATGAGTGCAATATATCGCACGAAGTAAATAGTGCGTGTCAATCGAAGACTGGCGCACGTCTCTGATTTATGAGTGCAAAGTTACACAATTTTTCTAAAACTGCCAAATTATTCTGCAAATCAAAGTTTGGAAACGAATTATCCTAATTATCCTTAATTCCATTCACGAATTAAACTAACGTCAGTTCGATGAAATCATATTAATGACATTTGTCCTCTGTAAGATACAGTGGTCTTTTTATACGTTAATACCGTCAATTTCATTCGTTAATACCATTAATACTTTACCATATGGTTATTAATGACATTAATGGTCTATATTAACGACATTAACGAAAAAAAATGCATCCGCATGTAAAACTTCAATTCTTCAATCTTTCAGTTCTTCAATCCTTCAATCTTTCAATCCTTCAATTCTTCACCCCCTTTTCCTTACACTTTGATTTTTCCAACCTCGATTTCCTTGCGCTGTAGATTTTTTCTTCCCAACAATTTTCGTACAGCCGAAAATAGCGAATTTTGCAAACCGTTGACAATAAACACTTTATTCTTTGAGGTCATTTTTCAGTTCCGTAAAAGCTATCATATTACCCTGAAAAAACTATCATTTTGCATTGTTAAAGCATACATATTACGAGGTAAAAGCTATCGAATTGCAATGTAAAAGGTGCCTAATTACATTCCGGGGGCTATTTTCGCATGAGAAAACGCATAAAAAAGCACCGCTAGAAACTCTATTTTGAGTTTTCTGACGGCACTTTTCATTTTGACACTTTGTAAACCAAAACGGCATAAAGCCTGCCAAAGTGTCAAAGCATACACTCTCCGTACAGCTACCTCCCACAGATTACACAGATCACTCAGATTCGCAGATAAATAACGTTAATAAGAAAACCACAGAAACAACGAATCTCTTTCAATCCCTTACAATCTGTGTGAAACAAACAACGAATTATACGAATTTCACGAATTATTCGCCAAGGAGCAATCTGTGCTATCTGCGAAGGTTTAGCTCGACGAAGTCAAATCTGTGGGAAACAAATCCCTTACAATCCCTTACAATCTGATTGTTGTCTTTAACATATAATCCCCATATAATGCCCATATAATCTTTCATCAATTTAATGCTTAATTCGTGCAATTCGTTTAATTCGTAGTAGTTAATCCTTGTGCGCTGCCAATTATGAATTATGCATTACTGTAAATCTTAATTGGCTTTCCCCTTCGGGCCGCCGAGCTAAACCTTCTTAACTCTTAAGTCTTAATTTTCCTATGCTTTTCTTTGTGGGTTTCAGGAAAAGTTAGTATCTTTGCAATACTATGGCAAAGAAAAAGAAAGAAATCAAGGAAAAGTCTATCGAAGACCGTATATGGGACAGTGCTAACAAACTGCGTGGCAACCTCACCGCTTCTGAGTATCAGAATGTGGTGCTGGGACTCGTGTTCCTGAAGTATATCAGCGATTGTTTTGAGAAACGATATAACGAACTCGTTGCCGAGGGCGAGGGCTTCGAGGAAGACCGCGACGAATATACCGCCGAACATGTGTTCTGGGTGCCGCAGGATGCGCGTTGGCAGAATATAGCGAGCCATGCCCATGACCCAGAGATAGGTATGGTGATAGACCATGCACTGGAGGTTATCGGCAAGGAGAATCCTCGCCTCAAGAAGGTGATGCCAAACAACTATTCTCGTCCGGAGATTGACAAGATTCGTCTGGGTGAGGTGGTTGAGATATTCGATAATATGGACATGCACGCACAGGGTGAGGGCATCGACCTCTTCGGTCGTGTGTATGAATACTGCCTGCAGAACTTTGCCGCTGAGACGCAGCAGTCAGGGGGCGAGTTCTATACTCCTTCGTGCATAGTGCGCACCATCGTCGAGGTGCTGCAGCCTTTTGAGGGCAGGGTGTATGACCCTGCCTGCGGTTCGGGCGGTATGTTCGTGCAGAGCGCCAAGTTCATTCAGCAGCATCAGGGCAACCTGCGCAACGTCACGATATACGGTCAGGAATTCAATGCCAACACTTGGAAGATGGCACACATGAACCTTGCCATCCGCGGCCTTGACGCCGACCTCGGCGACAGCTGGGGCGACTCCTTCGGCGATGACAAGCATGCCACGAAGAAGTTTGACTTCATCATGGCCAATCCACCGTTCAACATGAAGGACTGGGGTGCCGGACGCCTTGCCGACGACGTGCGCTGGAAGTACGGAGTGCCGCCGGAGGGTAATGCCAACTACGCATGGATTCAGCACATGGTGCACCACCTCTCGCCGACGGGCCGCATAGGTCTGGTGCTTGCCAACGGCTCCCTTACAACCACCTCAGGTGGTGAGGGCGACATACGCCGCCGCCTCATTGAGGCAGACCTTGTGGAGGGTATCATCGCCATGCCAAACCAGTTGTTCTATAACGTGTCGATACCAGTATGCGTGTGGTTCTTCAACCGCAGGAAGAAGAACCCCGGCAAGGTGCTCTTCATTGATGCCCGTGAGATGGGCATGATGGTTGACCGTACCCACCGCGAGCTCTCCGACGACCTTGTGCGCTATGACACCGTGAAGAAGGAAGACAAGCCGTGGGCTAAGCTCCCTGCCGAGGAGTGTGACGTGCAGCGCATAGCCAAGGCGTTCCGCGACTATGAGGCTGGCACCCTTGAAGATGTCAAGGGCTTCTGCAAGGTTGCCTCCCTTGACGAGATAGCCCAGCAGGACTGGGTGCTCACCCCGGGCCGCTATGTAGGCATAGCCGACGAGGAAGACGACGGCGAGCCATTCGAGGAGAAGATGCAGAGGCTCACCTCCGAGCTCAGCGACCTCTTTGCCGAGAGCCACAAGTTAGAGGCAGGCATCAGGGAGAAACTGGCAGGGATAGGATATAATATTAAGTGATATGAATCAGAATAATCAGAATACTCCGAGTAGTCAGAGTAATCAGAATAATCAGAGTACTCAGGATAGTCAGAGTAGTCAGAATACTCCGACTACTCCGAGCACTCAGAAGGCCCCTACTAGCAATCTTATCGTCAATCTCAATTTGATAGACAGAGTCTAGCAAATTGTGTCGACGCTCTCGACACAATTACAAAAATGATAAAAGATATATGGAAGAAACAACGATAAAAATAAAGAGGATAGATTTAGAGATACACGGAGAAAACTATAACCGGCGTGTAAATCATGGTAACACAGATTTTGACATTTTGGTTGTAAGTTTACAAGATGAAAATGGCAAAAGGTATTTTGGCATATCAAAAAAGGATTTGCCAGAAACGGATTCTATTCATTTGAAGTATAGTCCTTCTGACAGGTCAGTTTCT
>JAEEHW010000143.1 GCA_016281055.1 Prevotella sp. | reverse complement strand
TTTCCGGAATTTGAGAAATATGGCCTGCGCTCACAGTTTACAAGAGCGGCAGTGTCAGTCACGGCAAATATAGCAGAAGGTTATAGAAAGCTGAGCAAACAAGACAAACTGCGTTTCTTCAATATTGCACAAGGTAGTCTGGATGAGTGTAGAAATTATAACATGTTGTCTAAAGACTTGGGTTATATAACGGAAGAACAATATAATGAATTGGAATACCTTGCAGATGGTTCAAGTAAATTCTTGAATGCTTATTGTGTAGGTATAGTGAGAAAAAGTGGGGTAAAGGATGATTGAAAAAAGTGAAACGTAAGATTGATAGAATGAGATGTGGGGCAAGTTTAAAGTGAATGTGTTGGATGTGAATTAGGCAAGCCTAATGTCCCTATCACTCCCCTATCACTCCTCTATCACTCCTCTATCACTCCTCTATCACTCCCTTATCACTCCCCTTCACTCCCTTACAAAAGCTATCCCCCCCAAAAAAAATCTAAAAAATGATTGAAATAAAACACCTATATAAATCCTTTGAGGACAAGGAAGTCCTCATCGATATCAACGCTACGTTTGCGGATGGCAAGACAAACCTCATCATCGGACAGTCGGGCTCGGGCAAGACGGTGCTGATGAAAAACATCGTGGGACTGTTTACCCCTACAAAGGGCGAGATACTCTACGATGGGCGCAACTACGTGCAGATGTCGAAACACGAGAAAGTGGAGATGCGGCGCGAGATGGGTATGATATTCCAGTCGGCGGCGCTCTTCGATTCGCTCTCGGTCTTGGAGAACGTAATGTTCCCACTGGACATGTTCTCCACCATGACGTTGCGCGAGCGTACACATCGTGCCATGGAATGTCTCGACCGCGTAAATCTTACGGGTGCCGAAAAGAAATACCCTGGCGAGATATCCGGCGGTATGCAGAAGCGTGTAGCGATAGCGCGTGCCATAGCACTGAATCCCAAATACCTCTTCTGCGACGAGCCAAACTCTGGTCTTGACCCTAAAACCAGCCTTGTCATTGACGAACTCCTGCATGGCATCACGGAAGAGTTTGGTATCACCACCATAATAAACACCCACGACATGAACTCCGTCATGGGCATAGGCGACAAGATAATTTTCATCTGCAAAGGACGAAAAGAGTGGGAGGGTGACAAGACCATGGTGATGTCGGCCACGAATGAGAATCTCAACGACCTCGTCTTCGCTTCCGAATTGTTCAAGAAGGTGAAGAAAGTGGAGATGCGCGAACAGGAATAAATGAAAGTGCTAATCTTGCAAAAAACACATTGAAAATTTTGTATATAAAGAAATAATGTGTAATTTTGCAAATAGAAGTAGGGATTAAAATATGAAAAGCAGAAGTGAAATACTCAATATGGCAAGGGAAACCATACACAGCGTAGCACCAGAGGCTACGGTTAAGTTGTATGGTTCGGAGGCACGTGGAGACAGTTCTGCAGATTCAGATATGGATTTTCTTGTTATACTACCCATGGAGCGAGGTGCAGATTTCAGAAGAAAGGAAAGGGAAATAACCGAAGCGCTTCTCTTTAATGTAGAACTGGAAACAGGTGTAGAGATGAGTCCGTATGTTGTTCCGCTTGACTGGTGGAACAACCATCCCAACAGCGAGTATAAATACAATGTTGAAAACGAGGGAATCCTTCTATGAAGCAAACATTGAGCGCAGAAGACAGAAAGGCTCTGGTAAAGTATAGAATAGAACGGGCCTATGATACACTGAAGGAAGCAGACTATAATGCAAAGGGCGGATTATACAACATTGCAATGAACCGTTTGTATTATGCTTGCTATTATGCTGCATCAGCAGCATTGATTTCGATAGGTGTAAGTACGCAGACACATTCGGCTGTGCGTACAATGCTTGCATTGCATTTCGTGAAAGACGGGAAACTGGCAAAAAAGCATCTGACAACACTAACGCTGTTGTTTCATAATCGTCAATCATCGGACTATGATGATTTTATCTGCAATGACAAACAAACCTTTGACGAAAACAGAATACTTGCTCAGGAGTGTGTGGATGCTATCGGTAGTTTACTTGTAATGAAATAATGAAATGCTCTCGACTGCCTTCCGAACTGTTCAAGAAAGTGAAGAAAGCGGAGATGCGCGAACAGGGTGAATAACCCTATTCTTTTGTAAGAATAATCTAAAAGCAATCATATTACGAGGTAATTTGGTTGCTTTTACAGTGTAAATATAGTTTGATAAAATAATTAAAAAATGGAAAAGACATTAGTGATATTGAAACCCAGTTGTGTGATGCGTTCACTCGTGGGCGAAGTGACAAAGCGTTTTGAACAGAAAGGCCTGCGCCTTGCAGGCATGAAGATGTGCCAGCTCACTGACGAGCAGATGAGTGAGCACTATGCACAGCATAAGGGCAAGCCGTTCTTCCAGCAGTTGAAGGATGCCATGACTGTCACCCCCGTTGTGGTGTGCTGCTATGAAGGCATTGATGCCGTGGAGGTAGTACGCCAGATGGCAGGGCCGACGAGTGGGCGAAAGGCATTGCCCGGCACGATACGCGGCGACTTCTCCATGTCGTTTCAAGAGAATATCGTTCATGCCAGTGATTCGAAGGAGAATGCAGCCATCGAACTGAAACGTTTCTTCCGTGATGACGAGATATTTGATTACGATATGCCTTTGCAGGGCTTCCTTTACGCAGCCGACGAGCTGTAGAAATGTGAAAGGTGAAATGTGAAAGGTGAAATGTGAAAGGTGAGTCCACTCTTTACATTTCACCTTTCACATTTCCCCCTCCCTACGGGGGAGGGATGGGTTGGGGCTCCTTTTAATCCCATTCGTAGTTAAAAAAGCGGTATTTGTCTATAATAATCGTGGGATTGATTTTTTTTTCTGTTAAGATGTTAAACCTTGTTTTGTGTTGCTCCGTCACAATGATAAAAGAAAAAACAAAATGAAAAATAAATATTTGATGGATACAAAACAACGATTATGGGGACTTCTGTTAATCCTCGTTTTACAATCTTCTATTTTTGTTCTGCATTCCAAAGCGCAGGATTCTATTTCTACAACCAAACCAGCCATTACCGGTACACTTATTGACAAGGAGGAGAAGGAACCGCTTCTTCAGGCTACGGTGCAGGTACTCAAGGCTGCCGACTCTACTTATGTCAGCGGTGCGGTGAGCGACCTTGACGGTAATTTCTCCGTCAGTGTGCCTGAGGACGGCAAGTATATTGTCAAGATTACCAATATTGGTTACAAAGGCATTACTCGCAACGTGACCATAAAAGACGGTCAGTCATTCGCCTTCGGACGTCTGAACATGGAGACCGATGCCGTGATGCTGAAGGAGGTCGTTGCCAATGGTGTGGCAGCGAAGGTGATTGTGAAGGAAGATACCTTTATATATAATGCCGCTGCATACCGTACGCCGGAAGGTTCCGTCCTAGAGGAACTGGTGAAGCGTCTGCCGGGTGCGCAGATTGATGATAGCGGTAAGATTACCATCAACGGTAAGGAGGTGAAGAAGGTGAAGGTTGACGGCAAGGAATTCATGAGCGGCGACACACAGACTGCACTGAAGAACCTTCCTACGGCCATCATTGACAAGGTGAAGGCTTACGACGAGAAGAGTGACATGGCCAAGCTCACCGGAGTGGACGATGGAGAGGAGGAGACCGTGCTCGACTTCAACATCAAGCGAGGCATGAACAAGGGTATCATCAGCAACATCGACCTGTCCATCGGTACCAAGCATCGCTATTCGGAACAGGGAATGTTTGGAAGCATGAAGGATAACAGCCGACTGTTTATCATGGGCAGTGCCAACAATACCGGCGACCGTGGCTTCAGCACTGGCGGCCGTGGCGGTTTCGGCAACCGTGGCAACGGACTGCAGGCTAACAAGATGCTGATGGCAAACTACAACTATGAGATTAAGGACAAACTGAGAATCGACTTCGGTATCCAATGGAGACACGGCGACACCGACACATGGAACAAACGCTCCAGTGAGAATTTCGTGTCAACAGTAGGTTCATTCAGCAACAGCCTTTCACAGAGCTATGGCCGCAGCAACTCATGGAACTTCAACGGTCGCCTGGAGTGGAAGCCGGATACACTGACCACCATCTCGTTCCGTCCTTCATACTCTACATCATCCAACGACTCACGTTCTGACAGCCGCAGTATGTCATACAACTCTGACCCTTATTCATACGATGAGGTGAACGACCCACTCAACACTGCAGAGCTTGATGCCCTGAACAGGAAGATATACATGGAGAGCCTTGGTGCCGATTCACTGCTCATCAACGGCAGACAGAACAACTCCCTGAGCTACAGCACCAACAAGAACCTCAACCTGCAGCTCGTGGCATCGCGCAAACTGTCAAGCCGCGGCAACAGCGTGACCGTGCAGGCACGCTATCGCGACACCGACAGCGACAGCGAGTCACTGTCAACACAGAATGTGACGCTGTACCGTCCATCAACGGCTGACTCCATATATTATAAGAACCGTTACAACCTCACGCCGGGCGACAACAAGACTTTCTCGCTCACGGGTACATACTCGGAGCGCCTGTCAAAGTACTCGTTCCTGCAGTTGCGATATATGTATCAGTATAGCCACCGCACAAGTGAGCGTTCTACATACGACTTCTTCAACAAGGACGACTACAGTATGTTTGACGGTTTCTCCAAGACTGCCGACTGGGCTTACCGCAACTTCAATGCGTTTACGGATCCTTATGCGCCGCTCAGCACATATTACAGCGATTCACTCAGCCGCTACTCTGAGTACAACAACTATACGCACGAAATCGAGTTGACATGGCGTCGCGTGACTAACAATTACAACCTCAACCTCGGTATCATGCTGCAGCCACAGACACAGCACATGATATACGATTATCTGGGCAAGCACCATGACGTGCAGCGCTCGGTGACCAACTTCACACCGACGCTCGACTTCCGCTATCGTTTCACAAAGCAGAAGAGCATACGCCTGAACTACCGCGGCAACACATCGCAGCCGTCAATGACAGACATGCTGCCGATTACCGACGATACCGACCCGCTGAACATCTCTATGGGTAACCCAGAGTTGAAGCCGTCGTTCACACAGTCGTTCAGCGTGCGCTACAACAACTACGTGCAGAGCCACATGCGTACCATCATGGCGTTCATCGACTATTCGAACACCTCAAACAGCGTATCGAACATGACAACATACGACGAGCGCACTGGCGGACGCACCACCAAGCCGATGAACATCAACGGTAACTGGAACATCAGAAGCTCATTCATGTTCAACACTGCACTTGACACCGTGGGTGTGTGGAACTTGAGCAGCATGACCAACCTGTCATACCAGAACCACGTGAGCTACATAAACCTCAACCGTTCGGCTGAGGCCACGAAGAACTACACTCGTGAGACAAACATTTCTGAACGTCTGGGTCTGTCATACCGCAACTCATGGCTTGAGGTAGAGCCTAACGGCAACGTTACTTACAACATAGCAAGAAACAAGCTGCAGCCTAACGCTAACCTCGATACATGGCAGTTCCAGTATGGTGTTGACATCACGGCCACAGCGCCATGGGGCACGAGCATCTCTACCGGTGCGCACATGTCGTCACGCCGTGGCTACAGCGAGGCATCGTTCAATACGGACGAGTTTATTTGGAATGCACAGATATCGCAGTCGTTCCTGCAGAACAGGTCACTCACCGTCATGCTGCAGTTCTATGATATACTGAACCAGAGGAGCAGTTTCTCACGCAGCCTCAATGCTATATCGCGCAACGATACATACTACAACTCCATCAACAGCTACGCCATGCTTCACGTAGTCTATCGCTTCAATGCCTTCGGCGGCAAAGCCGGACGTCAGGCTATGCGTCAGGGACGCAACGGTGGCCGTGGTGGTGAAGGAGGTCCTGGTGCTCCTGGTCCTGGTGCTCCTGGTGGCCGTGGCGGCTTCGGTGGCGGCGGCTTCGGTGGCGGCGGCTTTGGCGGCGGTCCGATGGGCGGCGGAATGTTCTAAAGTGAAAAAGTGAAAGATTAAAGAATGATATAATTAAATAGTAAAAAAGTGAGTAAAAGAAAGTGGGTCACGTTTGACTGAAATCATACAGTCAATACGTGACCCACTTTTTTTATTATATCTTTCTTTTACTTCGACAGCATCTCGTGCATGTTCTTGGCAGCGTTGCGGCCGTCGCCCATGGCGAGGATTACCGTTGCACCGCCGCGCACGATGTCGCCGCCGGCATAGATGTTCGGACGATTAGACTGCATGCCCTCGTTCACCACGATGGTGTTCTTGCGGCCCAGTTCCAAACCCTTGATGCTCTGCGGCACGAGTGGGTTTGGTGATACGCCCACGGCTACTACCACCTGGTCAACGTCGATGGTCACTTTCTCGCCAGTCGGTTCTGGTGAACGGCGACCTGATGCGTCAGGCTCTCCGAGTTTCATCACCTCAAGCACGGCCTTTGATACGGCACCGTTCTCGTCGCCGATGTATTCTGCCGGGTTGTGCAGTGTGAGGAATGTTATGCCCTCTTCCTTGGCATGCTTCACCTCCTCCAAACGTGCAGGCATCTCTGCCTCTGAACGACGGTAAACGAGTGTGACGTTTGCACCCAGACGCTTTGCCGTACGGCATGAGTCCATGGCAGTGTTGCCGCCACCTACTACCAGCACGTTCTTGCCGAGGTTCATTGGTGTGTCAGTCTTCGGATTGGCTGCATCCATGAGGTTCACACGAGTGAGGTATTCGTTTGACGACATTATATTAATAAGGTTCTCGCCTGGTATGTTCATGAAGTTTGGCAGACCTGCGCCCGAACCTACGAAGATACCCTTGAAACCTGCCTTCTCCAAATCGTCAACGGATATTGTCTTGCCCACGATGACGTCAGTCTGGAAGTGAACGCCCATCTTGCGGAGGTTCTCTATCTCAACGTCAACGATGGCATTTGGCAGACGGAACTCAGGAATACCGTACTTCAGCACACCGCCAATCTCGTGCAGTGCCTCGAATACGTAAACGTCATATCCGTTCTTCACCATGTCGCCGGCGAATGACAGTCCTGCAGGACCTGAACCCACCACTGCAACCTTGATGCCGTTGGCAGGTGCAACCTCTGGCAGTGACATCTGTCCTGACTGTCTCTCGTAGTCGGCAGCGAAGCGCTCCAGATAACCTATGGCCACGGCAGGCTCGTTCATCTTCAGGTGTATGCACTTACTCTCGCACTGTTTCTCCTGCGGACATACGCGGCCGCAGACTGCTGGCAGTGCAGAGGTGTTCTTCAATACCTTGGCAGCGGCAAGGAACTGTCCGCGCTCTATGTTCTTGATGAATGAAGGTATGTTGATGCTGACTGGGCAACCCTCCATACATGTCGGCTTGCCGCAGTCAAGACAACGCTTGGCCTCGGTGAGCGCCATCTCCTTGGTGAGGCCTTTGTTCACCTCCTCAGTGCGTGTGGTGGCACGATATACCGGGTCGAGCTCTGGCATTACGACGCGTGGAATGGCGGTGCGCTCCTTCGGCTTCATCGACTTGCGCAGTTCGTCGCGCCATGCAGCGTTGCGGTCTGTCAGCACCTCAATGCTGTCATCCACAGGTGCAGCATCCATCGTCACCTCGGTGCTTTCCTTGGCGCATCCCTCACAGTCGCTGTACACATGCTCTGCATAGTGCTCCATCTCCTCAAGTTCTGCCTTCTTGAATGTACCCATGCGCTTGAACATCTCGTCCCAGTCAACGAGTGCGCCGTCGAACTCTGGGCCGTCGATGCAGACGAACTTCGTCTTGCCGCCGATAGACAGACGGCAGGCGCCGCACATACCGGTACCGTCAACCATGATGGTGTTGAGCGATACGTCGGTAGATATGCCGTATTTCTGTGTTGTGAGGCAAGAGAATTTCATCATTATCGGAGGACCGATGGCGAAAGCCTTGTCGATGTGCTCCTGCTCAGCAAATTTCTCTATACCGATAGTAACCACGCCTTTCTCACCCTTTGAACCGTCGTCGGTCATGATGATGAGCTCGTCAGACGATGCACGCAGCTCGTCCTCAAGTATTACGAGTTCTGCGGTACGTCCTGCCAGTACTGTCAGCACACGGTTGCCGGCGGCCTTCAGTCCGCGCACGATAGGCAGCATAGGTGCTGCACCCACACCACCGCAGGCACAGATAACGGTGCCGAACTTCTCAATGTGCGTAGGGTTGCCCAAAGGACCAACAACGTCAGCGATTTCGTCGCCCACATTCTTGTTGCACAGTTTTGTTGATGACAGACCCACCTCCTGTATTACGAGGGTGATGGTGCCGCGCTCCACGTCAGAGTCGGCGATGGTCAGCGGCATACGCTCGCTGTGCTTGTCAACGCGCACGATGACGAAGTTGCCTGGCTTGCGGCTCTTGGCAATCAGCGGAGCCTCAATTTCGAAAAGGAAGACCTTTTCCGAGAATTGCTTCTTGGTTACTATTTTGTACATAATGTTTTTGTTTTGTAATGTTCTCAATGATTACAATTTGCAAAGGTACGAACTTTTCTTGAAACAACAAAATTATTTCTTGAAAAACAGAGCGATGGCGTCCTGCATGATATCCGCATGGTCGAAGGCCAGTGGTGGCAGTTCTGCCAGCGGAAACCATTCCGCTTTTGCCGCATCGTCCTGTCCGGTCACGTCCTTTGCTTCATCGATGACGGCGAGGTATGCCACTGTTATGGTGCGCCCGCGAGGGTCGCGGTCCACCTTCGAGTATGCGCCTATCTGTTGCACATTGTCCAACTGCAGGCCTGTCTCCTCTTCCAGTTCCCTTATGGCGCACTGCTCCGTTGTCTCGTCCATGTTGAGAAAACCGCCGGGGAACGCCCAGCATCCTTTGTAAGGGTCGTAGCCCCTCTGTATCAGCAGCACCCTTGGACTTGCCTCTTTCGTGATTACCACGCAGTCGGCGGTCACCGCCGGTCTTGGATATTCGTATGTATATGCCATTTCATTATTTCCCTTTCAAGAACATGTTTACTATTGCGTTGGCGTCAGCCATGGTGATAGACGGCTTGCCAGCATCGTCAAGGTCTCCGTTGATGTTTGCCTTGTTTTTGTCGAAGCTATTGATGGAGTCCTTGTCGGCGGCAAGGAAATAGTTCACCACCAGGTTTGCATCAGCCATCGTGACACTGCCGTCACCGTTTACGTCGCCCAGCATACCTATCACTACATCTTTCACTGTATTACCTTCATTGTCCTTCACAATGCCATTCTCATACTTAGCACCGTTCGGGTTTATAATTGCAAGACCGTCTTTCAGCGTCAGTTCACTGAATCCAACTATGGTTCCCTGCTTTCCGCCGGCAGCGATATTCGTTGTAGAGCCTTCAACCACCATGTTTACATTGTTGCCTGAACTATGTTCTATGGCATTGCCGCTAATCGATGACAATACGCATGATTTGATGTCAGAGAATGAGAGTGTGCCATCTGTCTGCTGCATATCTATGGCAGGGGCACCTGAACCGGAAACCATCATCATCAGAGTGTCGCCGGTTATTGTCAGCCCGTTACATTGCTGCACGATGCCAGCTCCCAATGATGTCAGCAGGCTGGTACCCTTTGCCTTTATCGTCAGTCCGTCAATGCCGTAGTTCTTTATGATACAGTCGGCAGGAGAATACTTGTAGAAATGATTTAATGTCAGCGTCTTTGTTGCATTGTCGTATGTGGCAAGTCCCTTGTTTCCGTCAGATATTCCGAGAACGCTGTTCTTGATATTCACCTGTACGCCGCATAATTCCAGACCGTATTGTTTTATGCCTATCGTCACGGGGACATCCTTTACAGGCGTATTGTTGAGATCCACTATCGTGTGTGCATCGCTGTTGAATCCGTAGTTTCCCTGGATGTCAATGTATTCCCCCACTTTCAGTGCCCTGATGTCAAGGAAATCCTGTGTCTTACCCTGTACACTCAGCGTGGCATCTTCTTTCACTGCAAGGGTGGTGAAACAGTTGCCGCTAACGGAATGTCCCCTTACACCATATATCTTACCCTCAATATTTACCGTCACATTGCCTTTAACCGTTATAGTGTGCATAGCTGCCAATGAGGACCAAATGCCCTGCGAGCCAGTCAGCGTCAGCGTGCCGTCACCGGTTATCACCAGATCAACGGAATTGTTGCGCAGTGCCGGGTAGTCCATTCCAACTATTTTACAATCACCGCTCACATTGATGGTGAGTGTTTTTTTGCTCCCGTTATATATGGTGCTAATGCATCCGTCAATGACATCTCCATTCCATGCTCCTATCAGGGCATCCGTCAGGTTAAGCGTGTTAGTGAACTGATCGAAACTCACTCCGTTTTCCACACCATCGATTACTGACAGGTCTTTCTTGTTTCTACCGGTCACCTGCACGCCTAACAACTTCAGGTCATAATTTGCGTATGTGAAATAACCGTTGACGGGATTGGCCCACATTACATTTGTGCTATACCTATCATAGCTGACAGCTCCCACCAGTTTCTCACAGCTAGTGAACATTTGGTTACTATTTTCGCATGTCCAAGTGTCGTCACAATAAATCGTAGTTAGATTTCTGCACCCACAAAACATATCGTCCATGTTTTTCACGTTAGACGTATTGAAGCCGCTGACATCAAGGCTCGTGAGATTTCTACAGCCACAAAACATATAGCTCATATCTGTCACGTAAGACGTATTGAAGCCACTGACATCAAGACTCGTAACTTTACAGTACATAAACATATAGCTCATATCCTTCACGTAAGACGTATTGAAGCCACTGACATCAAGGCTCGTGAGATTACTGCAGTTATAAAACATATAGCCCATATTCGTCACGTTAGACGTTTTAAAGCCACTGACATCAAGGCTCGTGAGAGTTTGGCAATTATAAAACATTTTATACATGTCCGTCACGTTA
>JAEEHW010000142.1 GCA_016281055.1 Prevotella sp. | reverse complement strand
TCAATGGTCTTTACACCCCCTCCGCTTCGCTTCTCCCCCGTTTCGCGGGGGAGCGCAACCCTTATCAGCTAACATTTTGCCCTCGAAATAAATTCAAAAATCTGACAGTGGGAATTATTAGAACCCACCTTTAACTTGCGAATCCTTGCGATAAAAATCACGAAAACAAATTTTGCTCTGAAAAACGGCCTAATTTTGATTTTTTTAGCAAAACATTGATTATAAACTGTTTACGCCGATTTGAAAGAAAAAAGCAAGTCGATGAAATTGTAATATGATAGCTTTTACCTTGTAATATGATAGCTTTTACAGTGTAAAGGCTATCACTTTACGGCACAAAAGTGCGCAAATAGGAGCGTAAAAGCTATCGTTTTACACGAAAAAGCCCCGTTGCACAACAAAAAAAGTTGTGAAACGGGGCCGTATTAACATCCTTTAACCTCTATTTTGCATCCCAAATGAGTGTTTCATTTGTTCGCAAATGTAAGGGTAAAATTGAGTTGTTGGCTAATCAGATTATTGCAAGCTGTCGAACTGGAGGGTGTCCTTCTTCCTGTATGCCGACCCTGTGACTACGCAGAGGAGGTCGCCATTCTGGTTTGTGATGCGTGTCTGGCAGAACGGCAGACGGTGATGGTTGAACGTCTCCTCCGTCTCAGCTATCAGGCGGTCGCCCTTGCGTGCAGACTGCAGATAGGTGATACTGTTCTGTACACCGAGACTTACGGGTCCGTGAGAATTGGTGACAGCGGCAAAGGTGAGATCGGCAAGGGTGAAATATACTCCGCCCTGACAAACACCCGCAGCATTGAGGTGACGCTCCTCGACTATCATTTCGGCGCGGGCGAAGCCCTCACGCACCTCGGTCAGCTGTATACCGTTTTCGCGTGCGAACTTATCACCGTTATTTAGTATATCCTTCAGTGTAGCCATTTGTTTAATTCATAATGCATAATTCAGAATGCATAATGCATAATTCAGAATGCATAATTCAGAATGCTTAACTCTTAATTCTTAACTCTTAATTCTTAATTCATGAATTATGAATTATTTATAGCACTCAAAGATAGCTGTTACTGTTTCAGACTTCATCTTCGGAGTGAAGAGACTGACGATGGCAACGACAATGAAGCCGCCTACCATAGCTATGGCACCGCAGTCAATCGGGTTGATTGGGTTGCCGAGTATCATGTTTACCACTGTCAGTCCGACGCCCCACACAAAGCAAGCCCATACAGAGAGGCGAGTAACGCCCTTCCAGTAAAGACCGAGCATGAACGGAGCAAGGAAGGCACCAGCCAGCGCACCCCAAGAGATACCCATGAGCTGTGCGATGAACTGTGGTGGGTTGAGTGCAATCATGAGCGACAATGCTATGAAGAACACGATGAGCACACGCATGATGATGACCTTGCGGCGCTCTATCTTCTCTGCCACCATGTCGTCAATCTCGCCGCCCTCTACTTCGCCTACCTGTGATTTCTTATCGCGGTAGATGAGATCAAGCGTCATGGTAGATGATGATGTAAGTACAAGTCCGGCAAGTGTTGACATAGATGCAGAGAGCACAAGAAGTATGACGAGTGCGATAAGCACGTCGGGCAGTGACTCAAGCATGGTAGGCACGATATTGTCGTATATGAACTTGCCTTTCTCTGCATTGAATGCCGTGGGCACGAACAGACGACCGAAACCTCCGAGGAAGTAGCAGCCGCCAGCCACTACGAATGCAAATATTGTAGAGATGATGGTGCCGCGCTTGATGGCAGACTCATCGGTGATGCTGTAGAACTTGCCCACCATCTGTGGCAGTCCCCATGTGCCGAGCGATGTGAGGACAACGACACCGAGCAGGCTCATTGGATTAGGACCGAACCAGGAAGCGAAGTCGCCCGGCTGGAAGCTAGCGTAGAGTTCCTTGCCACGCTGCGAGAGGTCGTCGGCATTTGGAGTCATGGCAGCCATCTTGTGGAATGCCTCAACCAGACCGCCCTGACTGTTCAGCACAACTGCTATGACAGTGGTGATGCCGAAGAGCATGATGATACCCTGAATGAAGTCGTTGATGGCCGTAGCCTTGTAGCCACCGAGTATGACATACACTGCGGTGAGCACCGACATGCCGATGGCGCAATACTCATACGGTATGCCGAAACCCATCTCGAAGAGCTTGGAGATACCCATGTAAACACCAGCGGTATAAGGGATAAGGAACACGAACACGATGATTGACGCAATCACGCGCAGCCACTCGTCAGAATAGCGCGTGCCGAAGAAGTCGGGCATGGTGCGCGACTGAATGTGCTGCGTCATCAGTTTTGTGCGGCGTCCGAGGATAATCCATGCCAGCAACGAACCGATGACGGCGTTGCCGATGCCTATCCAACTTGACGACATACCGTATTTCCAACCGAACTGTCCGGCGTAGCCCACGAAGACCACTGCAGAGAAATACGATGTACCGAAGGCGAAAGCCGTAAGCCAAGGGCCTACAGAGCGGCCGCCCAATACGAAACCTTCCACCGTCTTTGCTTGACGGCGTGAATACACTCCCACTGCCACTGTAATGCAGAGGAAGATTACAGTAAGAAGAATTTTAATGAACATTTGTTTCTTTTAGTTAGTATTTTAATGGTTTCAGCCGACAAAATTACAAAAATTAATTCGTTTGACCAAACTTTTGGATAGTAAATTGGTATTTTATCTTGCGTTTTTCATTTATATACGTATCATTGCCATTGCGCAATCCATGTATGACCTCGCGTAAATCACTACGCAACACTCTGCGTATATACCATTTGTCGAGCATGTCTATCACATTGACGAGTTTTACCTTGTCATTTCTTTCGTTGTATGTAAATGCCATGGCGGTGACTCCAAACTCATTCACTACCGCGCCCTTTAGCTTGTCCTCGTCATAAGTCATCACACAGATGCCGCTGATATATCCTTTCGGCATCTCTATGTTTACATCATAGCGCATGCGCTCACCGTTGCTTTGAGGCAGTTGCGCCATGACGGCAATGTTACTGCACAGCAAACAAGCCAGCAGCGATATTTTTGTTTGTCGTAACATTGTTCAGTTCAATATCTGTTTGGTCACCATTCTTTTCATACATCACCACACGCTCTACGAGGTGTGTCTTCTGATTGAAATAAATCACTATTCGCTTGTATAATGATTTCATCTGCTTAGTCAACGGCAGATCCATCTGACGCTGGGTACTGCTCACTACGAGACTGCTCATCATTACCTTGCCAATCTCGCGGAACATTTTATTCTTCGATGTGTCAACGACATCCTTGCGGCCGCCTTTCTTCAGCATCACCTTCTGTCCGTTCATCACAAACGTATATGTATATGGTGATGTGTATTCCCACCGCAGCTTGTCCGTTGCACTGTAATACATCTTGCCCTGTGATACCATCTTGTCGCCAAGCATCTTCATTGTTTTCGTCTGCTTGAAGTCTGCCTGCAGTGTCTTTATTCCGTTGCCCGCAGTCTTTACCTGCGCCATAGCACTCCCACATACGAATAATGCTACGAATACAAGTATCCTAACAAATATCCTCATTGTTATCTCTGCTTATTTACATTTAGTCAAATACATTTGTCCCTATCACTCCACTATCACTCCCTTTCTACTCCCCTTAAACTCCCTTAAAAAGTTACTTCAGCACCAGACAGCACCAGTCTGCCTCGGTCATTCGTCCAACCTCATGCATTCCGAGCGTTTCAGCTTTTTCTAAGAGCATCGGTGCATCATCCTCATAGAAACCGCTCAGCACAAGGTAGGCATCCTTTGCCATGACATCATGGAAAGCCTCCATGTCATGCAACAGTATGTTACGGTTGATGTTGGCAAGAACAATGTCGAATATACCCTCCACATGTGTCAGTATGCCGGCATTGCCGAGCAACACCTCCATGCGGTCGCCCACCTCATTGAGTTCTGCATTGTGACGTGCATTGTCAGCGCTCCATTCGTCTATGTCATACGCTACGGCTTCGCCAGCTCCGCATTTTAGGGCGGCTATGGACAGTATGCCTGTGCCTGTGCCGCAGTCAAGGATGCGCCGTCCGTCAAGAGGAATGTCGAGCAGTGTAGATATTATCATGCGCGTGGTCTCATGGTTGCCGGTACCAAAGGCGTTGCTGGCATGTATGCCAATCTTTATAGGTGCGCTGAATTGGTCGATGTCCTCAGTGTTGCGTGCGTCATATATGGTAACCATGTTGCGCACGTTTATGGGAGCAAAGCCTTCTGCTTCCCATGCTGCATTCCAATCCTGGTCGGGTATCTCCTCTGTCTTATACGTTATCTTGACACCTTCGATGGGAAAATGCGTAAGCATGTCTTTCAGGATGATTTCGTGATATTCGTCCTGTTGAACATAACCTATGATGCCGTCGTCTGTATCCTCAAAACTTTCATAGCCGCACTCGCCACATTCATCGGCAAGGAGTTCACGGCACACCTGAAGCAGTTCTTCTGTTGTCATCGCATCAGAATCTAATGATGCTGCAGACGTGCAGTCGATATTGAATTTTGTAAGAAAATATCTCATAAAATGTTAATTTTGATGCAAAGTTAAAAAAAAATAGGGAAAAACCTCACTTATGTTAGGGTTTTTCCGTATATTTGCATCAAAAATAAAGATAATTTTGCATTTGAAAACATATCAACAGACAAATAAAGGAAAAGTAAACACTTAAATCAAAGAGGAGATACGACTATGAAGATTAAGATTTTTGCACTTATGGCATTTGTCCTGTTTGCTGGTCAGGGCGCATGGGCGCAGGACGATATGTACTTCACCCCAAAGAAGAAGGCGAAGTCACAAAGTGTAGTAAGCTCTGATGTGGTTGACGCAGATGCTCCGTATCGCTATCGCATACCTGATGGCAATACAGTAGAGGATGATGCTGACGCATACTATAGCGGTTCAGAGCGTGACATCGACGAGTACAACCGTCGTGGCACATCATACAACGGCACTCCGCAGTCTCACTATGAAGAGATTGATGCTGACGACTCTATCACCATATCTCGTGAAGAGTATGATGATTTCGTTAACAGCCGTAACATGCAGCGTTTCGACGGTTACAGCGGTTTGTCACTCATCGTCAACGATCCATGGTATTATGATTCATGGTACTGGGGTAGCCCATACTACTACAATACATGGCGTTACAACAGCTGGTATTATCCATGGTACACATCTTCATGGTATGATCCTTGGTACTACGGCTCATGGAGATACGGCGGATACTACAACGGCTGGTACGGTGGCTACTATTCTTGGCACAGACCTTACTATAGCTATCGCCACATAGGTGGTTACAACTCAGGTTATCGCCGCGGAGGATATGTCAACGGACGTAGTGTTACACATAGGAACGGCAATGGCAGTTACCATCACAGCGGACGTGCAAACTCAACTGTAAGAAATCACAGAAACGGAACGACGTCAACTCCGAGCACACCGTCATCAGTTAGAAGAAACTCTTTTGGCAGCAATTCTTCTTCTGGAGGCTATATGGGCAACAGCAGAGGCTACAGCAATAGCAACAGCAGCACCACGCGCAGCAGCAGTGGCAACAGCAGTACTACACGCAGTAGCAGCAGTAGCAGTAACAACAGCTTCGGAAGCAGTTCGCGCAGCAGCATGGGCAACAGCAGCAGCGGCGGAGGCTTCAGTGGTGGTTCTCGTGGCGGAGGCAGCTTCAGCGGTGGCGGTGGCTCACGCGGTGGCGGCGGTTCGCATGGCGGAGGCAGAAGATGATGCATAATTCATAGTGCATAATTCATAATGCATAATAATTATAACGTATAATTCATAAATTGATAAAACATGAAAAAGATACTGATTCCAGCATTGAGCCTTTTTGCTATCGGCGCAATGGCACAAGAGACATACGAGGGAGCACAGATTGCTACGCAAGACCTCAACGGCACAGCCAAATATATTGGCATGGGTGGCGCCATGGAGGCTTTGGGAGCCGACATCTCGACCATCAACACCAACCCTGCAGGCATCGGACTGTTCCGCCGCTCATGGATAGGTGCATCGGCAGGTTTTACCAGCCAGAATGGATCAAGTGATGGTTCAAAACTCCTTACCGTGGACTACGGCAAGTCTGGCAAGACAAATGCAGACTTCAACCAGTTGGGTTTTGTGTATTCCACAAGGACGGGACATGACTCGCACATCAACCTTGCATTCAACTATCAGAAGAACCGTAACTTCAACCAAATAATGCAGGCGGTGAATACCCTGAATGGCTCGTCTGCCAATATGGTGAACTACATCAAAGCATATCATTTCCCGCAATCTTTCACAATGCAGGATGATATCATCAATGAAGTAGTAAATAAAAAACTCAACTACGATGGTGACGGTGAAGTGTATGCAAGAGGAGCGCAGGGATATTCCGCAAAATATGACAACAGCGGTTATATCAGCAACTTTGATTTCAATATCAGCGGAAGCATCCATGACCAGATATATCTTGGACTTACCCTCGGTATCAAGGATGTAAACTACAAAAGCGTGAACATATATGACGAGATGCTGGCTTACAGCGGAAATACGGATGGCGATCTCTTCGGCTTCACTGACGTGCGTCGTATCACTGGCACCGGCATTGACGTCAAACTGGGTGCCGTATTCCGTCCAATAGAAGATTCTCCGTTCCGCTTCGGTCTTTACATCAATTCGCCTACATGGTATGATCTCAAGTGCCATACCAACATGAGTGCTGCAGCAGGCTTCGATGTAAACTACACTACAGACGATGGAAACGGCGGTACGCAGGACCACACCATATCATACAGATATGCAAACAACACTTGCGGTTACATTGGCGATTACAAATACTGCATCAGTACACCGTGGCGTTTCGGCCTGTCTATGGGACATACCTTCGGCAAAATGGCAGCCATTGGCGTAACATACGAATATGCAGACTACAGTGCCATAAAGAACCGTGTTGTGGAAGGCAGTTACATCGACTACTATGGAGAGGAACATCTTAATACAAGCAAGGACTATCAGATGGACGAGAACAACGATATCTCCCTCAAAGGTGTCAGCACACTTAAAATAGGTGCAGAAATCAAGCCTGTTCCAGAGCTTGCCATTCGTTTCGGATACAACTGGCAGGGAGCTATCTATACAGACGAAGGCTTCAAGAGCTATGCCATTGATACAGATCCTAACTACGGAAGTGTTGGAGCATATTACTCCACTTACGATTTCATAAACTGGAAAGACACTCACCGCCTCACCTGCGGTCTTGGCATCAATATCGGCAAAAACTGGGCACTTGACCTTGCTTACCAGTATTCCACACAGAAGGGTGAATATTATCCGTTCACAACAACTGTGTTCAATGATTCCTCAAGCAGTGGTACTGAAGACATGAACATCGGTTACGGCACTGTCGTTCACAACAACCGTCACCAGTTCAATGCAACACTGGGTTACAGATTCTAAACATGGTTTCATAAATAATCACTGGCAGGAACATCAGTTACTGCCAGTGATTATTTTATATGAGGGGAGTAGTGATATGAAGTGGTTTTGGGGGGTGATAGGGACAAATCTTTAATCCGTTTATCTACTTAAAAATAACAAGGAATATGAGAATAGGAATTATCGGCGCAGGATGGATAGCAGAGAAGATGGCTCTGTCACTTCAGGCAAAGCCGCAGGATTGCGAGGTATATGCAATAGCGTCGCGCAGTATTGAGAAGGCGGAGGCTTTTGCCCGACAATGGTCAGTGAAGAAAGCATACGGTTCGTATGAGCAACTGGTGGATGACGAGAACGTGGACCTCGTTTATATCGCTACACCTCATTCGCATCACTATGAGCATACGCGCCTTGCCCTGGAACATGGCAAGCCATGCCTGGTAGAGAAGGCTTTCACTGCCAATGCGCGTGAGGCGGAAGAAATCCTTGCGCTTGCCAAGTCAAAGGGACTCTTTGTTACAGAGGCAATATGGACACGCTATATGCCGCTGTCGCACAAGGTCAAGGAGATAATGCAGAGTGGGATTATCGGAGAGCCCCGTGTGCTGACTGCCACGCTGTGCTATATGATGGAAAACAAGGAACGCATAGTTCGTCCGGAACTGTGCGGCGGTGCACTGCTCGACCTTGGCGTGTATTGCCTTAACTTCGCACGGATGTATTTCGGTACAGACATCGTGCGGACAGTGTCGAATGTGCATATCGGCGAGACGGGGATGGACATGCATGAGTGCATATCACTGTCGTATGCCGACGGCAGAATGGCAAACCTACAGTCGGGTGCCATGTGCCTTAACGACCGTCAGGGCATTATCAGCGGCGTGGATGGATATATCCGCGTGGATAACGTAAACTGCCCAGAACTTATTGAGGTGTATCGCAACTATGAACTCGTTGCGAGTTATGCCAAACCAGCAGACATGGTGACTGGCTATGAGTATCAGGTGTTTGAATGTAAACGCTGCATAGAGCAAGGATTGCTTGAGTCGCCAATGATGCCGCATGAGGAAACTCTTTCGATAATGAAACAGATGGATGCTCTTCGTAAGGAGTGGGGAGTAAAATATCCAATGGATTAATAGACACTTGCTCGGTAGTTAAGGGGAGTTAAAGGACAGATGTATTAGACTGACGGAAAATGAAAATAAAAAGTCTTTTTGTTGTAGTACTGATGTGCTGGGCCTACATTGTCGGTGCGCAGCAGACAATAGCTGACATTCCTGTGCCACAGGGATACACGAGGGTGGCATGTGACGGATACGGCAATTACCTGCGCAAGTTGAAACTGACAGGTGACAGGAACATTCATACCTACAAGGGGGATGTGATAAAGCGTAGAAGCACATACGCCGTGCTTGACATTGACGTAGGCAACAAAGACCTGCAGCAGTGTGCCGATGCCGCCATACGTCTGTGGGCGGAATATCTGTATGGCATAAAGGCATACAAACGCATTTACTTCCATGCACTGGGCAGCGGCAAGGCTCTCAGGTTTAACGCCTGGGCGCAGAAGCACCGTTCATATTCGTATGCGACATTCCGCAAATATCTCGACAATGTGTTCACCCTGTGCAACAGTACGTCGATGGGGCGCGAGATGAAAACCGTCAGTCCGAGGGAACTGAAGGTTGGTGACTGTTTCGTATATGTAAATGAACGTGCATACGGTCACGTCGCTACCGTTGTTGACATGGCGGTGAATGCCAAGGGCGAGAAGGTGTTCATGGTGGCACAGAGTTGGATGCCTGCGCAGCAGATACATATCGTGGTGGACGAAAAGACCAACTTACCGTGGTATAAGCTCACAGACAACGGTATCTACAACATCAGCGGCTACGTCATGGACAAAAACAACATGAAGAGATTTACAAACTGATTCGCTTGACGCTGACAATCTTTATATCCTCAGCAGGTTTGCCATTGTCGTCGGTTTGCACACTTTGTATCTTCTCCACCACGTCCATGCCGGCAAACACCTCGCCAAATACGGTGTATTCACCGTCAAGGTATGGGACGCCCGGCTGCTGCTGCTCCAGATAGTAGGGCAGGGGCTCTTCGGTAGAACCTGCCCTGCGTGCCGTGGGCCATTTGCCCCAGGTGATGTAGAACTGGGTGCCGTTGCTCTTGCGCTCCGGGTTGACGTTGTCGTCGGCTCTTGCAGCACACAGTGCGCCGCGTTTGTGAAAGTGCTTCTGGGGCATTATCTCTGCATCGATGAGTCCGGCATCGTCGCCGGTGTCTCCGCCCTGTATCATGAAGTTGGGTAGTATGCGGTGGAACAGTGTGCCGTTGAGTTTTCCGTCTGCCG
>JAEEHW010000141.1 GCA_016281055.1 Prevotella sp. | reverse complement strand
TTCTATTAATTCGCTTTGTTATATTTTCGAATTTGTTTCGAGGGCAGAGTGTCAGTTGTTGAGGGAGCATAGCGGGCTATGTGACCGAAAGAACTGATAGTATGCACCGAAAGAAAACGAAAAGATGACATTGCTCTCCCTTGCGAAACGAGGGAGCCGGAGGGAGTTCGTCAACCCACGTTTAAAGTTTAAATTTACGGTGGGAATTAATAGAACCCACCTCAATGTAGGTATAACAGAAAACCTCATCTTGAGAAAAGTATAATATAATCAGATAAATTAAGGTAAAGATGATTGCAACACTGACCAAACACTTTTATGCACGGGCGGCAATGATGCTGGCCGTGATGCTCACTGCTGTGACAGCGTGGGCGAATACCGTGACACTGACGAGCGAGACGGGTGGGGTGACGCTCCATAACGGCGACGTGCTGACGGGCACGGGCGGCGAGAGCACTTACATAACGATTGTCCCTGGGGCTACGGTGACGCTGAGCGACGTGAACATCAGCTCCTATAGCAATTACTATAATGAATTTCCATCGTTAATCACCTGTCAGGGTGATGCCACGATTATTCTGGCCAAAGGAACTGCCAACACCTTTATTGGCGGCTATTACCTTAATCCCTGCATTCAGGTGGGTCCTGCAAACACTACGCTCACCATAAAGGGATATGGCACGCTCGAATTAAGGAGTTTTGGATGGGGCTCATGTATTGGCGGCCGCAATATGCAATCCTGTGGCAATATCGTCATTGAGAGTGGAACCTTTGACCTCAGCACTAAAATTGATTATCAAGGACAATCGCTTTCGAGCTATGCCGCATGTATCGGAAGCAGCGGCAATGGGGGCACCTGCGGTGACATCACCATCAGTGGCGGCAACATCCGTGCCATATCATCTTTCGGGGCGGCAGCCATCGGCAGCGGCAATGGGGGCACCTGCGGCAACATCAACATCACGGGCGGAACAATATACGCCGAGGGTACCAGTTCCAGAGGCGGTGCAGCCATCGGCGGCGGCAGGGATGGAGGCTGCGGCAACATCTCCATCTCGGGTTTGACCAGCGTGACAGCCAAAAGGTATGATGCCAATGTTCCTTATAGTATCGGGCCTGGTGGTGGCAGTAGCACCTGTGGCACGCTGACTCTTTGGGGACAGGCATCGTCATATATAGTAGGATCGGCATTCGTTCCTGAAGTGTTAGCCCCGACAGACATGTCTTTCACCATCAGTTTCAGTGGCAACGGTGGTACGGGGGCAATGGCTGACCAGAGTTTCAAGTCGAACACCCCGCAGGCTCTGACCTTCAACGGGTTCACTAATTCCGGCAAAGCCTTTAAGTGTTGGAGTACGAAAGCCGATGGCAGCGGGCAGGACTTCTCTAATGGAGAGGTCGTCACCAACCTTGGCGACGTGACGCTCTATGCACAGTGGGCTAACACCGATTATGTCGTCAGTTTCGATGCTAACGGTGGCACAGGCACAATGGCAGGGCAGAACTTCGCTTGGAATACGACGCAAGTGCTGAATGCCAACACATTCACTCGGAAGGGCTACTTTTTTGTAGAATGGAACACCAAGCCTGACGGCAGTGGTGACAGCTATGACGACAAACAAGCCGTCAGCAACCTTGGCAACGTGACGCTCTATGCGCAGTGGAAAGCAACCGTCATAACGCTAACACCTGAGTTTGGCTCTCATACGCTTGTTGATGATTATACGCTCACTGGCACAGGCGGTGCCGATACTCACATCACCATTGCCGACGGGGCGACGGTGACACTGAGCAACGTGGACATTACGAATATCCCTAATGACGTCAGCCACAGGTGGGCGGGCATCACATGTCTGGGCGATGCCACCATCATTCTTAAAGGTTCTAACGCTGTAAAAGGGGGAGGACATCAATATCCAGGCATCTTCGTGCCTGAGGGCCATACGCTTACCATCCGTGGCAGCGGCTCGCTCAGCACGAGTAGCCGCGGCAATGCTCCTGGCATCGGTGCACACTATATGACGAACTGTGGCAACATCGTCATCGATGGTGGCACCATTACCGCCACGGGCGGCATCTACTGTGCCGGTATAGGCGGTAATGAATATGGAAACTGTGGCAATATAACTATCACAGAGAATGTGACCAGCGTCACCGCCACTCACGGAAACAACTGCAGCAACGCTATAGGAGCAGGAAGTAGAAGTTCATGCGGCACAGTGACTATAGGTGGCATAGAGACTGGCAACATTGCGCAGAGTCCCTATACCTACAAACCCTCGGAGTCAATTGTATGTACCGTCACCTATGATGCTAACGGTGGCACGGGCACGATGGAGAGTCAGACCATTGTGTCGAACATACCACTACGCTTGAAACCCAACACATTCACACGTCAGGATTATCTGTTCACAGAATGGAACACCAAGCCTGACGGCACAGGCATCAGCTACGCCGACGGACAGGATGCACAGTCCGTCGCCACCGCTGCCAGCGTGACGCTCTATGCGCTGTGGGGAAAATCCCTGAAACTGATGAGCGAAACGGGGTATATAAAGCTCACCGACGGACAAACGCTTACAGGCACAGGCGGCTGCGATACACATGTCGTGATTGCTGACGGTGCCACGGTGACGCTGCACGACGTGGACATCACCGCCATCGCCAACGATGTTAGCCACCAATGGGCGGGCATCAGTTGTGAAGGTGACGCCACTATTGTATTGGAAGGCGTCAACAACGTGCGGGGTGGTCATAGCTATTATCCCGGCATATATGTGCCAGTAGGCAAGACGCTCACCATCAGGGGCGATGGTACGCTCAACGCCAGCAGCAACGGTCAATCAGCAGGCATCGGCGCAGGACAAGACATAAAATGCGGAAACATCGTCATTGAGGGCGGTGTCATCAATGCTGTTGCGGCAGGTAATGGTGCGGGCATCGGCGGCGCCACTGGCTCCACTTGTGGAGACATCACCATTACGGGTGGCACCGTCACAGCCACTGGAATATTGTATGGTGCGGGCATCGGCGGTGTATCAAGTTGCGGCGATATCACCATTACTGACGGCGTGACCTGCGTCACTGCCACGGCAGGCGCAGATTGTGTTTACAGCATCGGCAACAATAAAGGCAACGGCACTGCCGGCACCGTGACCATCGGCGGCGCGGAGACAGGTTGTATCCCGCAGAGTCCATTCATCTATAACCCGTCTGACACCAGTGGTGGCTACACCGTGACATTCGTTGCCAACGGTGGCGAGGGCACGATGGACGCGCAGGAGTTCGTGTCGAACACACCACAAGCCCTGAACGCCAACACGTTCACCCGCACGAAGTACGGATTCACAGGATGGAACACCGCCGCCGACGGAAGCGGCTATAGTTATAGTGACGGGCAGTACATCATCAATCGGGGCAACGTGACGCTCTATGCACAGTGGCAGCTTCTTGGCATCACGAAGACCATCGACAGCAACTCAAAAAAAGTCGAGTTGGTGGACGGCGATATGGTCACCGGTACAGGCGGAGAGAAAACGCACGTCACCATTGCCGACGGTGCCACTGTGACAATCCATAATGTAAACATTGAAGATATTCGCAATAATAGTAACTACAGTTGGGCTGGTATCACATGCGAGGGTGACGCCACCATCATCCTCAGTGGCAGCAATGCAGTGAAGGGCGGATACCATTCACCGGGCATCTTCGTTCCTGAAGGCAAGACGCTCACCATCCGTGGCGACGGCTCGCTGACGGCAAGGGGAAAATTGGAAGCCGCGGGCATCGGAGGGTATAATGAAACACCTTGCGGCAACATTGTCATTGCTGGCGGCACCGTCACTGCCACAGGTGGAATCAGTGCCGCGGGCATCGGCAGCGGACCAGATGGCTCCTGTGGCAATATCGTTATCAGCGGTGGCACCGTTATTGCCACAGGCGGAAACCGTGCTGTGGGCATTGGCTGCGGATATGTTTGGTCAGATGAGCCACATTCCTGCGGCACCATCACCATCACCAGCGGCATTACATGTGTCATCGCCACTATAGA
The DNA here is from genome assembly GCA_016281055.1 of Prevotella sp. Classification (GTDB taxonomy): domain Bacteria; phylum Bacteroidota; class Bacteroidia; order Bacteroidales; family Bacteroidaceae; genus Prevotella. The sequence continues at coordinate 37,529 of JAEEHW010000141.1, read as the reverse complement.
ATCATCCAGTAGCGACAATATCATAGGCACCAGCTGCGAAGACTGCACCTGCGGCACTATCACCATCGCTCCAGAACTGACTGACGTGACCAGTGAGGATGGCATAACCCGCAAACTCTATCACTCCCTGACACTGATTGACGATGCCGACAATGGGAATGCCATAGAGGCAAAGAACGGGCGCATTTGCCTGACGGTGACGTTGAGTGGCCGTACGCTTTACAAGGACGGCAAGTGGAACACCATATGCCTGCCGTTCAGTGTTGACCTGACTGATGAGGACAGCCCGCTCCGTGGAGCAACGGCACGGACATTAAGCGATGCATACATAGAGGGCAACACGCTTCACCTCGCCTTCGGCGAAGCCGTGACGGAACTTGTGGCCGGTGTTCCTTACATCATCAAGTGGGCAGAAGGTGACAACATCGTGAACCCGGTATTCACAAATGCAGCTATCAGCACCACTGCCACTACGCCAGCCAACAGTCAGGACGGTGTGGTAAGCTTCCTCGGCACATACGATGCCGTAAGCCTTGCTGCCAACGACAAGAGCAACATCTACTTCGGCTCTGCCAACAAACTGCTATGGCCTGACCAGGACGTGACCCTCGGTGCATGCCGCGCATACTTCAAGATAGGCGAGAACGATGCTGTCAATGCCAAGGGCATAACAGGATTCGTAATCGACTTCGGAGATGACGGTGAGATTGCCACGGGAATAAATGAGGCGGCAGCAGATTCTTCACTCTTCACTCCTCACTCTTCACTTTCTGAATGGCACACCGTTGATGGCATCCGCCTCAGTGGCAAGCCGTCGAAGAAGGGTATGTATATACATAATGGTAAGAAGGTAGTAGTAGAATGACACTTTGACACGATTCTGGCGGTTTTGCTTACAGAATGATATTTCAAAATTCATGTCTTCAACATACAATCTAGAAGTGAACTCGCAGCAAAACCACGGTTGAGATGCTGATAGGAACAGATAAAAACAGAAAACCGTAGCAAGTTTTATGGACTTGCTACGGTTTTTCGTTGTAATCTGTATGCTTTTACACTGTGATATGATAGCTATTACAATGTAATACGATAGCTTTTACACGGTAATATGATGCATATTACAATGACAGAAAAATGCGCAAAAAGCTAAGTGCTTGACCTGGAAGAGATTGACGAAATCGCCATATTTTCGCTGTACGAAACTGCGGGGAAGATTTTTTGAAATACGCGAGTATTTGGGCGGTAAAGAAAATCACTTTGTTAGGAAAATGATTGTTTTCATGACATATTGTTATTCTTTTTTTACGTTAATGCCGTTAATGACACTCGTTAATGCCGTTAATGTCTTGCCGTAGGCTTATTAATGACATTAATGAGTACTATTAACGATATTAACGGTAAGCATTAATGGGTTTGAAAAAGAAATATTTTGCGGTTTCGGGAAAGTTTTGTAATTTTGCACAATAATATTATAGAAAAATACAATAATGAAATTTAATGAGGTAAACGAAAGCTATACGATGGCTGAGGCCATTGAGGAGGCGCAGCGCTGCCTGAACTGCAAGGTGCCGCAGTGCAGGAAAGGGTGTCCGATAGGCAATGAAATCCCTGACTGGATAAACGAACTGAAGAAGGGAAACATGGGTAATGCCATCAGCATTATCCGTACGAAGAGCAACCTTCCGGCAGTGTGCGGCAGAGTGTGTGCACATGAGAAGCAGTGTGAGGGTTCGTGCGTGCTCGGAAAGAAAGGACAGCATATCAATATAGGAAAACTGGAACGCTTTGTTGCCGACTTTGATGCAGAGAACCATCTCACGCATGAGAATATCACGGAGAAAAACCGTGGCAAGGTAGCGGTGATAGGTTCCGGACCTGCCGGCATTACTGTGGCTGGTGACTTGTCGCGCATGGGCTTTGCCGTGGAGATGTTCGAGATGGAGCATCAGTGTGGCGGAGTGTTGCGTTATGGAATACCCGAATACAGGTTGCCGAAAGAGGTTGTGGCGCGTGAGATACGCCACATAGAGAGCATGGGAGTGATTATCCACCGTGACACTACGGTGGGAGTGGAAACCACCGTTGACAAGATGTTTGAGCAGGGATTCGATGCCGTATTCATAGGTACCGGCACCGGTAAGCCTAAAAGTCTGCACATCCCTGTGTACCAGATGTCCGACGAAGGGAAGTGCATGAAGGTAGATACCGACAGCGACATGCTTCGCGGTGTGCGCCTTGCCACTCACTTCCTGCGCCGCATGGAATTGTTCAACGAGGGCGTGATAAGCCATGACGAGGTGTCGATACGTCCTGGTCACCGTGTGTTTGTGATAGGTTGTGGCAATACCGCCATGGATGCCGCACGCACGGCAATACGCATAGGTGCGGAGCACGTGGAGGTGGTGTATCACCGTGGCATAGAGAACATGGCGGCCCTGAAGGCAGAGTATGATGATGCAGTGAAAGAAGGTGCATCATTCAGTTGGCACTCGTCAATAACAGAGATACACATAGACGACAAGGGAAACATCAAGGAGGTGGTGATAGAGACCGCATCGCCTGACGGTGGTGAGGTGATACGACGCACCGAAAAGGCCGACCGCGTAGTCATGGCGGTGGGTGCAACGCCAAACACGCGTATAGTGCGTACCACGTCGGGACTGGAGAACGATGAAAGGAAGTTCCTCGTAACCCGTGAAGTGCCGTATGGTATGACCACACGCAGGGGTGTGTTCGCCGGTGGTGACGTGGCAAACCGTCAGGCTACGGTAGTGCACGCCATGCAGGATGCCAAACGCGTGGCTGAAGGCATAGCGCAGTATGTGGATGCCGTGAAACTGATGAAAGTGATAGAAGTGAGAGAAGTGAATAGTGAATAATGAATAATGAATAGTGAATAATGAATAATGAATAGTGAATAATGAATAGTGAATAATACGCTGATGACACAGACTTGATGATAAGTCTAAATGTAACCTGTATTATTCACTATTCACTATTCATTATTCACTATTCACTTCTCTTCACTCCTCACTCTTCACTTTTCACTTCTTGAGTATGATAGTCTGTCCAGTCTTGACAGTTACCTCATATTCATTTATACCGTCATGGGAAGAGACGAATGTCAGTTCCTTGGCGGTAATTTTGTCTTTGCAGCGTATGCGCAGCGTGCCGTCGTGCTGTGCCTTGATGCTGGCGGTGGTCAAGGCACCGTCCTTCCATGCCACGCTGACCTCATAGCCGCCGCGTGCACGGAGACCGCTCACACTGCCGTCCTTCCATGCGTCGGGTAGGGCAGGGAGAAGGTGAATGGCTGGATGCTCCATAGTGATAGGGTCGCTCTGCATCAGCATCTCGGCGATGCCGGCGGTGACACCAAAGTTGCCGTCAATCTGGAATGGCGGGTGAGCATCGAAGAGGTTGGGGAAGGTACGGCCGTTGGGGTATTCACGTTCCCTGCCTTCGTTGGGCAGCAGGCGCAGCATATTGCTGATAATCTTGAAGGCATGGTTGCCGTCGAGCATACGCGCCCAGAAGTTTGTCTTCCATCCAAGGCTCCATCCCGTGGCCTGGTCGCCGCGCTGCTGCAGGGTAACGCCGGCAGCCTTCCACAGTTCGGGCGTGGCGTATGGCGAAATCTGGTTAGAGGGATACAGACCGTAGAGGTGTGAGATATGGCGGTGCTCGTCACGCGGGTTGTCGATGTCCTCGCGCCACTCCTGCAACTGTCCGTACTGTCCCACCTTCATCGGTGGCAGCATGGGGAGAGCCTTCTTCAGTTTCTGCTGGAAGTCAGGGTCTTCGTTGAGTATCTGTGCGGCAGACAGTGCCTGGCTGAGCACGTCGCGCACAATCTGGTTGTCCATCGTGCATGCGGCGCACACCGTTGATTTCTTGCCCACACCGCCATGTTCGGGTGATACGCTTGGCACCACAAGCAGTTCGCCGTCATGCTCTACCATGAAGTCGAGGTAGAACTCGGCAGCGCCTTTCAGAATAGGGTAGTATTCACGCAGGAAGTCCTTGTCGAGAGTGTATTGGTAATGTTCCCACAGATGTGTGGTCAGCCAACCTCCGCCGTTGGGGAACATACCCCATGTGGCACCGTCCACCGGACCGGCAATGCGCCACAGGTCGGTGTTGTGGTGGGCCATCCATCCACGGCAGCCATACATCACGCGGGCAGTCTCACGGCCTGTCTCGCTGAGGTCCTTAATCATACTGAATAGCGGTTCAGTGGTCTCGGTGATGTTGCAAACCTCGGCAGGCCAGTAGTTCATCTGTGCATTGATGTTGATGGTGTATTTGCTGTCCCATGGTGCGTTGCGCTTGTCGTTCCATACACCCTGCAGGTTTGCAGCCTGTCCACCCTTCTGTGATGAAGAAATGAGCAGGTAACGGCCATAGTTGAAGAGCAGTGCCACCATGCCCATGTCGGTGCTGCCGTAGAATTTGTCAAGGCGCTGGTCGGTGGGTAGGTTCTTGTTGTCAGACGATGAAAGCGACAGCTTCACGCGGTTGTACTGCTTCTGGTATTCCGTCAGGTGTCGTTTCATCAGTTGGTCGAACTTCATTGCCTCGGCAGCGGCAAGGAACTGCTCGTTCTTCTTCGCTGCATCGCCCGATACGTCGTGGTAGTTTACGAAGTTGGTGGCGGCAGAGATATACAGCGTAGCCTCAGTGGCACCCTCCACCCTGATGGTCTCGCCATCAGCCGTAACCTTGCCGTCAGCCTTCACGTCGGTGCGGCACTGCGCTGTCAGTGCGGCAGGTATGCCCTCTTGTTCCACACCCTGTATGGTGGCGATGAGCGTCTTGCCGTCGGCCTTCACCGTGAGTGGAAACTGGCATTTGTGCGAGGCGGTGAACGAGAGTGCGCCCTTCTTGCTTGCCTTCACGCTAACCACCACTATGCCGTCGGCCAGCGAGGCGATGACGCGGCGTGTGTACTTCACGTTGTTACAAGTATAAGACGTGGTGTTGACGGCGGTCTGCAGGTCCAGTTCGCGCACATAGTCCTTCACGTCCCTGTGGCCGAAGTCCATGCAGAGGCTGCCTACCGTGAGGAAACGCATGCCGTGGGGACCTTTGATAAATTCCTTGTTGATGATGTTCTCAGCCTCTTTCTCCTTACCGTCGAAGATGAGGCTGCGCACCTCCGTGAGGTATTGCAGCGACGTAGTGCTGTTGTTGTTGTGCGGTCCGCCACTCCAGAATGTCTCCTCGTTCAGTTGTATCTCCTCCTTCTCCGTACCTCCATACACCATGGCACCCATGCGCGAGTTGCCCAGCGGCAGAGCCTCGAGCCACACTGTTGCAGGGCGGTCGTACCACAGCCTCTGGTCATTGTCGGATTTTACACTTGCCTTGGCAATAAGCGAGAAACTCGCACATAGCAGGGTCATCAGCCCTAATAGTCCATAGTGATTCTTTTTCATGTTTAAGTTGAGTTATTTGTATGTTATCTTCTGTATTATCTGTCCGGGGTCGCCGATGATCAGCGACAGGGTGTGATGCTGCCTGCTGTTGCTGAGGGGCAGCGTGATGACATAGTCTTTCCTGTTTTCCAATACCTGCAGTTTCCATGTCCAGCCCCATTCCTCAAACTTGTTTTCGCATACGACGGGCTGCTGTCCGTCCACGCTCACGCCGAAGCGGTTGCTGCGGTCATGGTTGACAGGCCAGAAAGGCACTGTAGAGATGCAGAGCGTAATGGAGTCGCCGCTAACACTGTCAAGTGCAAGGTCGATGTGCTGTGAAGACAGGCTGCCAGGGTCTTGCACATTGTCCAGCGGCTCGCCCAACTGCAGTGAGAGCCAGTCGGTGCCGATGCCCTCAATCAGTCGGAACGGTGCCTTGGCCTTCGTCTTATTGAGAGCCACCTTGTTGGCAAACTCTGTGCGCCATTGGCTTTCGGGCAGTTTGTATGCATCCGTCGGAGCATTGACAAGTTCGGGCATCATGTGATACTTTGCCGTATATCCCGGCGGAATCTGTGAAATCATCTGGTTCCACTTGCCGTCAAGCTGGGTGTTGTATTCGTTTGTCAGAGTCTGGATGCTGTCAAATGCCACCGTTGCCTCGCGGGCATATTCTTCGCTCCCCGTCTCATGGTTTCTCTGTGCCATCAGGAATTTGCGGTTCATCTGATATGCGCCCTTCACCGAATATCCCAGCATCTCGAAGAAGGCAGGGCGCAGGTCGGCAGGAAGACGCTTCTGTATCTCGTCCACACGGTCGCTGATGGCCTTATAGTCAGCCAGTCGCTGCTGGGCGGTGCCGTTGTCAAACGAGAAATCTGTATCGTGCAGGCGGTTGTTCTCCTTGCTGTCCCATTCAAACTCATAGCCCATGAACTCAGGCCTGCGCTGCCATGCCAAGCGGTGGTATTGGTCGAGCACCCACTGGAAGTCCTGCTCATATTCCTTGCCATACACACTGGCGAGCCACTGCGCCTGATAGCGGTTGACGTTCTCATAGGTGAAAGTCGGCAAGTCCCATGCCATGCTGAAGAACAGCTGCATGTCAAGTTCCATGGGCTTGATGTCGCCCACGTTTAGCAGCCAGTAGCGGTCGGCACCGGCATCGTGTGCTTTCTTCAGTTCCTCATACATCAGTACGGGAGCCATCGTCGAAATCCACAGATTGTCGTGAGGCGTACCTAAGTAACTCAGGTGGTAATATACGCCGCTTCCTCCGCTGCGCAAGCGCTCCTCACTGTTGCTCACGCGCTTCATGTAGCCGTAGTTGTCATCGGGCCATACCAGCGTGATGTCGTCGGGCACGCGCAGTCCGGCATCATAGATGTCGAGAGTCTCCTTGTAGGGTACGAATATCTGCGGAATATCCTTTGCAGGTTTCTTCTTGTGTGTCTCGAGCAGTTGGCGCTGGTCAGCCATCACCGTTTCCAGTGTGCGTGCCCTCACCGCAGGGTCGGTGGAACCCTTCATGGCCTCGTCGTGCAGTCCCCTCATGCCCATGGTGTAAATGTTGTCATACTGCGCCGTCTCTCTGAGGCGGTTGTCAAACTTCTTCCAGATGGTCTCCTTGTTCGTCAGGTAGTTCCATTCACCGTCTTTCTCCTTGCTCCATTCCGACGGGGCGGCGTTGTTGAAGAGTAGCGGTTCGCAGTGGCTCGTCGTAATCATGATGCCCCATTCAGCAGCCTTCACCTGACTCTCGGGATGACTGTAGAAAGCCCCCGTGCAGGTGTGCATGGCAGGTGCCAGCATGTTGGCCTTCAGGCGCAGCAGCAGTTCGCACACCTTGTCGTATGTCTTCGGACCAATGTCGCCAAGTTCCTTTTCAAAGTTCCTTGCCGCCCAGGTCTTCAGTCCCCAGTCCTCATCGTTGATGAAGATGCCGCGGTATTTCACCGTAGGCTCCTTCGACGTGTAGTTCTCCTCATAGTCCAGTGCCGCCTTTCTCTGCACAGGCACGTCGGCAAACCAGTACCAAGGGTTCACGCCGATGCGCTCGCTGACATGCAGTGCACCGTATGCCGCACCCCTTGCGTCGCTGCCAACTATATACAGGCGGTTACCCTTTGTCACAATCCTATAGCGCTCCCAGCAGCCGCGGATGTCATCTGCCCCTACGGCCTCTGTCAGTCCCAACTGTTTCATGCCGTCCACCGTGGCAATCACCACCAGAGGAACACTGGCTTTATGTTTTAATTTCCTGTCAGCTGTCACCGCAGGCCTTGCGCCCGTCACTCTCTCCACGTCGTCGGAGAATACGTTTGCAATCTTCTTCACCAGTGCTACGTCACTCTCTGCCACCACCACATGGCACTGCTTCAGATCGACTGCGCCAGCCGACAGGATGCAGCACACCATGCCAAATAAAAAGAAACAGATTTTCTTCATTTCTTCACTTTAATACTTTAGGAATAATGGATTGATTGGATAAAAAGTGCGTAGCGTATGCAAATTTACACAATTCTTTGCAAAGCCACGTCACTATATATGTAATTATGTCAATAAGTTTGCATCATTTAACTTTTTTGTCCTATTGTTGCCGAAACGACTAATCTACTAAACAACTATTTCATAATTGTTACCCGGATGGGATTTTTCACTATTCACTATTCACTTTTCACTCTGAGCATAGCGAAGTTGAATGCAAAGGTAAAAAAAAGCAACAGAACCCTCAACGGATTCTGTTGCATAGGCACGATAATACGTATCTATCTTGTGTGATACAGTGGATTGGCTAATGTTTTATTTGCTTTCGCTTTTTTCTTTTTTTTCTTCATTCCGTTTTGCATTATGAGAATAAATGTGTACCTTTGCGCAAATATTTACTAATACGACAATGAAATGAGAAAACTTATATTATTAACAGCACTTTTCTTTACGTTATGCGCAGAGGCGCAAGATACGCTATTATACAGAAATGCCGTAAGCATAGGTATAGGCGCCAGGGTTCGCATGAGTGCTGACTATCCGGGAGATTACGATATAGAAAACAATCTCTGTGAGGAGTATCCAAAGTATTCCCCCATATTCAATGTGGGTTATCGGTATATGATAAACCGACATTGGGGCGTGGGGACTACGGCAAGTCTGTTCTACTCGTCACGCAAGAAGAAATACATAGACAGTGGCGAGACCGCAGATAAGAAAAGCGAAACGTTACTGGCCATGATGCTCACCGCGCGCTATTACTGGCGCACTAAGAACTGGGTGAGAGCATATTCAAGCGTGGGGGCAGGATTCTGCTATGAATGGGATAAAAACTATATGAGAACGGATTATCGCACGCACTTACGCTCTTCATGGCAGGTGTCACCCCTCGGCATAGAGGTAGGCAAAGGTCATCTTATCGGTTTCTGCGAACTCGGCCTCGGTTGGGCTGGCTGGCTTCAAGGAGGCATAGGCTATCGCTTTTGAGTGAAAAGTGAATAATGAATAGTGAATAATACGCTGATGACACAGACTTGATTGAGGAATACAATAATAGATTAAGACTAATTACACTGATTATGTTTCGAGTGTAATTAGTCTTAATCCGTTTATAATATCTGTACGTTTCTAAAACCTGCCCTTCTCGGCATTGCCGGCACCGGTACCCTTATACTTTGAGCGGCTGGCGTTGAACATATAGCTCAGCGTGAGGCCTACCTTCTGCGTGTAGGTGTAGTTGTTTTGCGCCGTCTGGCCTATGGCATAGTATGTGATTACCTTGCTGCGCGCGGTGCGGAAGATGTCGCCGGCATACAGTGTGGCGGTCAGCTGGTTCTTGAGGAAAGAACGCTGTATGCGGGCATCCACGGTGAAGCTGCTGCCGCGATACATGCAGCCCCAGTGGTTGCTGCCGGTGTAGTTGATATGGAGCAGTGCTTTGGTGGCGTCGTCGATCTGGAACCAGCTCTTGAGGTCGAAGCTGAATTCAGGCTTGTTCAGTTTTCTTGTGGTGCCGTATTCGTCGGCCTCGAACATCTGCTGATAGTAGTGCAGCGTGGCAGTGGGCTGCCAAAAACCGAACTTCGGCGATGCCACGAGGGTGGCATAGACACGGTTCTGATGGTCGAAGTTCTCTGGCATGAAGATGGCTATCTCTTTTTCTGCATCATACACCTTGGCGATGTGAGTCATGAAGTTGTGCTCGTGGGTGAAACCCGCTATGAAGGTGAGCCATGAACGCGTGATGTTGAGGTCGATGCTCTGCAGGTGAGAAGGGCGCAGCAGTGGGTTTCCGCCCTCGTAGAGCATGCGGCTGTCATAGACAACGGCAGAGGTGAGCCATCCGTAGCGGGGGCGCGAGATGCGCTTGCCGTAGCTGAGCTGTGCGCTCCACTTGCCCTTGTTCCATGCCACGGAGAGGTTGGGGAACCAGTCGTTGTAGTCGTGGCAGGCATCAGGTTGCGTGATGGAGAATGCGAGGTGCTCCACGGAGACGTGTTCGTAACGCAGTCCGGCATTGAAGCGCCAAGCACCCAGCGCCATGTTATACTCGGCAAAGGCGGCTATGTTGTTCTCTTCCGTCTTGTTGTCGGTCTCGGGAATGATATACTCATAGTTGTAGTTGTGGCCGTGGTTGTCGGTTCTCGTGATTTCCGAACCGGCGCTCAGCATGCCCTTCCATACAGGATGGCTGAGCACGAGCTTGGCTGCCAGCATGTTGCTGCGGTCCCAGTTCTCGGTGGTTATGCTGCGGTTGCCAAACTGAAGGCTTCTCTCAAACTCGTTGATGTGGTCTTCTGTCTCGTTCTTCAGTACCGTGGCGTTGAAGTCGATGCCCAACTTGCCAACTTTTCCCACATAGTATGTGTTGAGCTCCCATCTCGGACGGTCCTGCAGGTGTGCGTCGATGTTGAGGTCGAGGTCACCGTAGAACTCACCGTTCTTCAGGTATCTCTGACTCATGTCCGTTTTGGTGATTTGCGAGAATACCTTCTGTGCCGTGTAGCTCACACCGATGGAGTGGTCGGCGTTGATGTCGTAGCTCACGCCTGCTGTGTACTGCATCCACACCCATGAGTTTCTCAGCGGTGTCTTGGTGGTGAGCTTGAAGAGGTCGTCGCTGATGTGCAGTTCCTGTTCCAGGTCCATGTCAGAGCTGTAATGACTGTTGTCGGATGCCACGCTGGCGAAAGCCTCCAGTCCGCCAATACGGTATTTCAGGGAGAGGTCGTCATAGTTGTTCCATTTGTTGTTCACCCATGTCTGTGAGGTGGCTGTCAGACTCAGGCCCTCGCCCTGTGGCTTAAGTGTCTTGATGCGGATGACGGCGTTCACCTCGGCATTGTATTTCGCACCGGGAGAGGTGATGACATCCACGCTCTTGACATCAGTGGACTTCAGGTTCTTCAGTTCGCTGGGATTGCGCACCTTCTTGTTATTTATGTAAATCTCAGGTTCGCCCTTGGCAAGCACGGTGAACTTACCGTCGCTGCCCTCCACCAGCGGCATCATAGAGAGGAGGTCGTCAGCGTTGCCCACGTCATGCAGCATGGAGTGCTGCACGTCAACCGTCATGCCGCCCTGCGTCATCTTGTACTGTGGTATCTCGCCCTTTATCTCCACACCCTTCACCGTGTAGCTCTCAGGCTGCAGTGTGATGGTGCCTATGTTGCCCACGCTGACGTTGCGTGTCACGGTCTTGTAACCAACATACGATACCTTCAGTGTGATGCGCTGCGCCTTGCATGGAATCACGAAGTCGCCGTTCTCGTTGCTCACGCCGCCGTTAAGGTATGCAGAGGCGTTTTCATCGCCCTGCTTGCCGCTTACGGTGTGCAGCGACACGTTGGCAAACTCCACCGGCTTGCCGTTCTCGTCCACCACATGGCCCATCACCTTGGCATCCTCCTTCTGCGTACATTCGATGAAAATCTTGTCGCGGTCGTATGTCACCCTCATCGGGTAGAAGCCCACCACCTCGCGTATGGCATCGTTGATGTTAAGGTCGCGGAAGTGGCTGGTGACGGTGAAGTCCTCCAGTTCGTCGTATATGAAATATATGGTTTTGTCGCTCGTTGCGGCGTTCAGGTCTTCGAGCACTCTCGACAGAGACTCGTTCTGATAATTGCGGGTCAGCCTCTGGGCATGGGCACACAGTGTCAGCACACAGATTATGGCTGTGTATATATATCGTTTCATTGTTATGTCGGGGTTATGGGGTTATTCTACAATCAGTTTGCTGTCTTTGCGTGTGATGTGTATGCGCTCAAACTTGTTGAAGGTGTTGATGATGTCGTCGATGCCGGTTTTCTTGTCCCATGTGAAGTACAGGCGCACGTGCTTGCTGGCATCCTTTCTGTAAACCACCTCCATCTGGTGGAAGGCGGCGATGTCCTTCAGTATGCTTGCCAGTTCTGCATCCTCAAACACCACCGGCTTCATCAAGGTGCTGTCATTGACAGCCTCGGCGATGGTCTGCTGCTGTGCTTCGGCAACCTGTGCCTGCTGCACCTCTACCTTCTGTTCGTCGTCGGTGTCTGTTGCCATGCGGTATGTGGCATAGGTGATGCCTGACAGTGCCAGCACGCCTATGAACATGGCGGCGATTCGGAACATCAGCCTCTCCTGAGGTTTCCTCTTACGGGGCGACATCTCACCCGACGGTGTTTCTCCTTCCTGCGAAAGGTTCTCCTTAAACCTTTCCCATTCCTCGCTTGCATCTGGCACGGTGATGTCCGCCTCGTCCAGCATCTGGCCGAGCTGTTCGTCTGTATATCTTTCCGGATGCAGCAGCATCAGTATTTGTTCTTCTCTTTTCATGCTTCTCTGTTTTTGAAAGTTGAACGTAGTTTCCTCAATCCCTGCACTATGTGCTTGTTTACCGCCGACTGACTGACTCCCAGGTCGCTTGATATCTCCTTGTACGACCGTTCTTCGTCGAAGTGCATCCTGATGATGCGGCTGGTCTGGGGTGTCAGTTTCTCGTCAACATAGCGGTTGATGGCCTCCACCAGTTCTTCGTCCGTCGTCCTCGAGGCTTTCGCGTCAGCCATTTCCGTGCCGATGGCTTTGTCGTCCGCCGGGACAGTTCTGAATGCCTGGTGGTGTGCAATGATGTTGAGGCAGCGGTTGCGGACGCAAGTCAGCAGAAAAGCCCTCTGCGTCTCTTCTCTAAGTGTGATGGTACCTGCCCACAGTTTGGCAAAGACGTCTTGCACCACGTCTTTCGCTTCGTCTTCGTCGCCCAGCAGTATGCAGGCTGCCTTATACATCCTGCCGTACTCCGAAAGGAAGAGTTCCTTGAATTGTTTTTCTCTGTCTTGCATCGTTTTTTCGCTTTTGTCTATTATATATACAGACGAACATGAAATATCATTACCCCATGATATAATTTTTTTGCAAAACATCCGCATACACAGTGACTGGCTGTGTGTGCGGATGCCTTGCTTTTATGCTGTGTGTCCCACTTTTTATAGAATATTATTTTTTTCTTCAGCGATGTTTTTCAGAAGCGTATCCATTTCTCCAGATCCACTTTTCCCTCGAACATCTCAGCCTTCCGTATGCCCGCCGTGCTGACTGGCTTTTCAAAGAGGAAGCGGTCTATGAAGGCGAGCACCTCTGGAAACTGCTCCTCCGGCAACCGGCAGTGCGGATGGTTGCCGTTGATGGAATAGCCCATGCGGTCGGCGATGCCCAGATGTTCCCACACTCTCATGGCTGCGTTGACCGATACATATCCCGACTCGTCGGCGAGCCATTTGTAATCGGTGTTGCCAAGCATCAGGAAAGCGCGCGGACATACAAGTGCGCACAGTTCGTGGTGATCGTATGGCAACTGATATACGCTGTCGCCGTGAAACTGTTCCCACAGGCTGCGCTTGAACCAATGGTAGTCGGTCTTGTCAAGGTCTTCCACACCGTCGATGGTGTGCGACACACGCCATGCTGCCGCTCCGCCACCTCCAGGCTCCTGTGCTATGGTGAGCGCCACGCGGGTGTCGAAGGCGCCGCAGAACAGTGCCATCTTGCCTGCATACGAACAGCCAGTGACGCCGATGTGCCTGGTGTCTATCTTCGTCACTTCTGGCCCAAGCAGTTCCAGACCGTCGATGATGCGCTGAAAGCCCCATGCCCACATGCTGTATGCACCGTTGTCGATGAGTTCGGGGTACAGCCTTACGAAGCCGTAGTTGGTACGGCATGTGTCGCCGCGGAACTGCGAATATCCGTTGACCTGTCGCTCATTGTAGTTCATGAGTGCCATCGGCCGCATGCGCAGCAGAGTGTCGGGCAGTGATATGCGGCTGCTGCCTATCAGCAACGGATAGGGTGCAGTGCCGGTTTCGGGATATTTGATGTGCGATGAGAGAGTCAACGATTCATTGCCCACGGTGACGGTGACAAATAGCGTGTCATTATCCATGCGCGCCTTTATCTGCTCGCGCTTCACCTCGGGAATGGTACCTATCTCATACTGTTGTATCAGGTTTGAAATCTCGTTGCGGCGCTCGTTCCATTCGGCAAGGTTCTTTACCATACCGCTTTTCTTCTCCCATTTCAAAGGGTTTGGAAGGCTGTGAGACTCTGCTGTCTGGGCGCTGCATACACCCGGCACGGCGAAGGCCAGTATTGTGAGAAACAAAAGTAAACGGTTCATTTCTTTTGGGGAAGTTAGAGGGAGTTAAAGGACATTACGTTAGTGTGTGCAATCTGTGGTATAATATTTTTGTGGGTTATTTGAAAATCAGCTGTGTGAAGTTATACAGACCGTATTTCCACACCACGAAGTCGTGTCTGCCCTCTGGATACTGGATGAGGGTGCATGGCACGTCATTCTTGTCGCAGAAAGCCTTCAGGCGTGAACTGTTGAACATCAGTCCGTCGGCACTGCCGCAAACCATCCAGAGGAGTTTGTTCTCCTTCTTTGTCTTTGCCACGTCGGGGATGAGTTGCTCAGGCATCTTGGTGTTTGGCGCAGATGAGAAACCGCCTACGTATGCAAACTTGTCCATGTTGCCGAGACCGAAGTTGAGCGACTGTCCGCCACCCATTGAGAGACCGGCTATTGCGCGGTGCTCGCGGTCGGTGTATGTGCTGTACTTGCCCTGTATGAACGGGATGAGATCGTCTATGAGGTCACGCTCAAACACCTCAAATCCCTTAACCTTCTCCGGGCTGTATATGTTGCCCGATGCACTGTCGTCGGCGAGGGCGCGTCCGTTAGGCATTACGATAATCATAGGCTGAGCCTTCTTCTGTGCATAGAGGTTGTCCATTATTATATTAGGTACGCCAAGCATCCACTCCTTGTGGTCGCCTCCGATGCCGTGCAGCAGATAGAGCACTGGGTATTTCTTCGACTTGTCATACTTTGGTGGCAGATATATGGTAGCCTTGCGCATGGTGCCCACGGTGTTTGACTTGTATTCCACCTCCTCGATGGTTCCGCGCTCGATGCCGGCGGTCTCCTTGTCGAAGCCCTCTGCGGCAGCCACATACTCGTTGAAGTTACATTCGATTTTCGGCATTCCGGGTCTCATGCGGATGTCGGGTTCCTGTGCAAAGGCACCGCAAACCGCCACTGCGGCAACGGCTGTTAGAAAAAGTCTTTTCATGATTTTGTTTTTTATGTGTTAAGTTAATTAGTTATATTAATCTATGTCTTTTAAGGGAGTTAAGAGTAGTTAGGGGGTAGTTAAGGGACATTTGTATTAGACTATACGGATGGGCAAACGTAATGTCCTTTAACTCCTCAGCGGCTGAAAGCCGCGATAACTCCTATTAACTTCCCTTTACTCCTCGGCAAGCGGAACTTGCTATATTTATATTGACTGCATAACTCCTGCAATGGTTTAACGTGTTCAGGTTTTGCAGTAGTAGCGTGGAGTGTGTGCAGTCTCTTTTTTAAGAAAACGCAGTCGTAAGGGTAATAGTATTTGTGGCTGTCATTAAATCATTTTTTCGGCTTCATTTGTGAACAAATCAGCACAAAAAAAAAAGTGCAAAAGAGATGTTAATTTAATTAACAATTCATAATGCATAATTCACAATTAAGTAAAATACGACAAAAAATGCGATTTGCAGGTAATAATTATGCATTATGCATTATGAATTATGCATTAAAATGATAGGTTTTGCATGGTAAAGTGAATGCCTTTACACGGTAAAAGCTATCATATTACAATGTAAAAGCTATGCTATTACAGTGGGAGGGGATGGGAGAAAAGGTGAAAATGGAGTTATGTCGTTGTAATACAACGACATACTGAACGGGCGAAATACTCGCGTATTTGAGAGCAAAAATGACTTTGGTGATTTCTATCGCAAGGAAACGGCAGTTAAATATGATGGCACTGAATTTGTAAAGGCGCCAAAATTATATTAAATGTACGCGCGAGGAAGAATGCTTAAAGAATGTTAATAACATGCATTTTTCCTCCGAAATATTTGGAAGGTAATGCAAAAAGTATTACTTTTGCAGTGTACTATTAAAGTAATACACTAATACAGAGATTTACTAAGCAAAAAATTTACTAAGCAACAAAAATTGATAGGATTATGATTGAGGTAAGCAACATCAGTTTTAAGTATCCAGGTCAGAAGAATCTGGTATTTGATGATTTCAGCCTTACGCTGGAACAGGACAACATCTACGGCCTATTGGGCAAGAACGGTACGGGCAAGTCAACGCTGCTCTATCTGATAAGCGGACTGCTGAGGCCGAAGAAGGGCAAGGTGCTCTATGAAGGTGTGGAGACACGCAAGAGAAAGCCGGAAACGCTGCAGGAGATTTTCATAGTGCCGGAGGAGTTTGACCTCCCTGCCATGTCGCTCAACGATTATGTGAAGATAAACCGCCCGTTCTATCCGAGGTTTAGCACGCAGGTGCTTGAGGACTGCCTGAAGGATTTCGAACTCACCACTGACATAAAGCTCAATGCTCTCTCTATGGGCCAGAAGAAGAAGGTGTTCATGGCCTTCGCACTGGCAACGAACACCAAGGTGATGCTGATGGACGAGCCTACCAACGGACTGGACATCCCGTCGAAGAGTCAGTTTCGCAAGGTGGTGGCACAGTATATGAGTGATGACCGCACGCTGATAATCTCCACTCACCAGGTGCACGACGTGGAATCGCTGCTCGACCATATACTGATACTCTCTCCGCAGAAACTGCTGCTCGATGCTTCGGTGGCCGACATTCAGGAGAAATACACCTTTGAATACCGCATGCCGGGCGAGATGGACGATGTCATCTATGCCGAGCCGTCGCTGCAGGGCAATGCAGTGATAGCACCGCGCAAGGCGGACAGCGCAGAGACGCAGGTGAACCTGGAACTGTTGTTTAATGCTGTAACGGAAGGAAAGATTTAGCTTCGCTAAAAGTGAAAAGTGAAGAGTGAAGAGTGAAAAATACCATGCGGAATATGTTTCGCTTCGGTAATAATAATTTTCAATTTTCAATTATCAATTATCAATTAGTATTCGATGGTACAGTTTGATATAAAAAGGTTCGGTAGGCTGGCAAGGTGGTCGCTTACCAACGACAAGGGATATTATCTGAGACAGTTCTTGCAGCTGTTGGCGATGGGTACGCTGGCATTCGTGTTCTTCGGAACAAACGAATTTCACCCCACTTCGGCAGACGGGCATGTGGTTGCGGGCAATTATGGTCCGTGCTGCGTAATCGTGATAATGACACTGTTTGGCTCTGCGATAATCGGTCCGTCCATGATGTTCTACAGCATGAAGGGCAAGCACGACAGGCAGGCACTCATGATGCTGCCGGCATCCAACTTTGAGAAATACCTGATGAGATATGCCAACTGGATTATACAGTTGCCGATAATTATGGCGGCATTCCTCTGCGCCGACCTCGTGCAGTATGTCGTCGCTTCTTCGCTGGGCATGAAGGATGTGGCGTTTGTAATGGAATATGTGAATAATGTAAGACACGATATATTTCCTCCTCTCGCCGAGAACAGGCTGCTGGTCATGTTGTTTATTTCGCTGCTGAGCATGCACTCCTTTTATGCATTGGGAGCCACGTTCTTCCGCAACCGCAAGTATGCGTGGGTGCTGACCACGCTGGCGGTGATAGCGCTGAGCATTGTTCAGGCGAAAGTGTTGCCCAGTCTTAATTTCTCGCTGGTGTATGGTGATCCGTCAAAGATTTCAAACACTTTTGTTGTGCTGACAGACGTATTCTATGGAGCATGGACGGTATTGAACTTCTGGCTGTCATACAGGTTGTTCTGCAGAACACAGGTGAAGGGTAAGTTTGTTAATGTTTAATTAATGCACAATGCACAATGCACAATGCACAATGCATAATGCATAATTGGCTGCCGCATGAGTTAATGCACAATGCACAATGCATAATGCATAATTGGCTGCCGCATGAGAATATGTGTACCGCATGGTAATTATGAATTATGCATTATGAATTATGCATTTTAAAAAAGTATTATGAAAAGTTTCGATATAAATAGATTTGGTAGGACGCTGCGCTGGGTGCTGGCTGTCAACTACCGCACATTGATGATGTGGTTTGCGGGTACTTTCACGGCAGTGCTCATGGGTGAGATGCTGTTGAATATGATCAACAGACCCGCTGGCCCTGACATTATGATAAAAACGTTTTCTACTGCAGGATCGTTTCTCTTCATTGTGGCTACGTTCATATTGATAGGCTCCGTGGTGGCGAGTATAAATGAGAAGCGTAAGCGCACCAGATTCCTGATGCTGCCGTCAACGAATGTAGAGAAATACCTCGCGCTGATAATCTATACAGCAGTTGTCAGTGTAGTAGGCGTATTCCTCGCAATGGTGCTGGGCGACTCGGTCCGCATGTTGTATTACTGGGTGAAGGAGGCCTGCGGCTTTATACCGGAATACTATGTTAGGTCCAATGAGTTTGACAATCATGTGTACTACTGGTATTCATCGGCAGTGCCACAGGTGTTGAAGAACATCAGCTTCTACAATGAACAGTTCGACTACGGCATGAAGCCGACAATGTACTGGATAATGGAGAACACTCTGACTTATACCTTTGTGGTGTGGCTGTTCTCGCTATATACACTGGGAGGAACGCTGCTGCGCAAGTATTCCTTCGTGATAACCTGTCTGGTGATGCTGCTCTGCGTGATAGTATTCGCAAACCTGCAGGACTATTACGAATGGACATTCTTAGAGCACAGGTGGATTGAAAATGCAGACAAGAAGGGTATGCATTGCGTATATACGGAGATAGGCACGGTGCCATATGTGCTCAGCATACTGTTCCTCCTGCTCACAGTGTTCAACTACTGGGCTTCATACCGCATATTCAAGGGCTTTCAGATAATAACCAATAAATGGACAAACTATGACATTCTCAAACGATAAACCTATCTACATACAGATGGGAGACCGTCTGTGTGATGAGATAATATCAGGAAAATACAAGGACGACGACCGCATACCGTCAGTCCGTGAGTATGCAGTGCTGCTGGAGGTGAACACCAACACGGCGGTGAAGGCATACGAACAGCTGGCGCGTGAGGAAATCATCTACAACAAGCGCGGACTGGGATACTTCGTGACCAAAGGTGCGAAGGCACAGATACTCAAGGCGCGCAAGAAAGAGTTCATGAAGGAACGTCTGCCGGAGTTGTTCCGACAGATGCAGTTGCTCGGCATTACGCTCGATGACATTGCAGAGGCATACCATTCGTCACAAAACCATGCATAATATCCCAGATGCTTTGAGGGATGTGTGATAATTAGTACCTTTGCAAACGAAAAAAACAGAAAAACCAATGATTCATCTAAAAGACATCAACAAGACCTATCAGGGTGCGCAGCCGCTGCATGTGCTGAAGGGCATCTCGCTCGACATCGAGCAGGGAGAGTTCGTCAGCATCATGGGAGCATCGGGTTCGGGAAAGTCAACACTGCTGAACATACTCGGCATACTCGACAACTATGACTCTGGCACATACGAACTGGCGGGAGTGCCCATCTGGAATCTTTCGGAACGCCGTGCGGCAGAGTATCGCAACAAGTTGATAGGCTTCATATTCCAGTCGTTCAACCTTATCTCGTTCAAGACAGCAGTGGAAAACGTTGAGTTGCCATTGTTCTATCAGGGTGTGTCGAGAAGAAAACGCCACCAAATGGCATTGGAGTATCTTGACCGACTGGGCCTGAAGGACTGGGCAGAGCATTATCCCAACGAAATGTCGGGCGGACAGAAGCAGCGTGTGGCAATAGCCCGTGCGCTCATCACCCGTCCGCAGATAATACTTGCCGACGAGCCAACGGGCGCACTCGACTCCAAGACATCCGTCGAGGTGATGCAGCTGCTCAAGCAACTGAACCAGGACGAGGGCATGACCATCGTGGTGGTGACACACGAGAGCGGCGTGGCCAACGAGACAAACAAGATAGTACACATCAAGGACGGCATCATAGGGAAGATAGAAGAGAACTTCGATCACAACTCAAGTCCGTTCGGCATCAACGGTATGATGAAGTAATTCACAATTCACAATGCATAATGCACAATGCACAATTACCATGCGGCAGCCAATTATGCATTATGCATTGTGAATTGTGAATTGAAGAAGGCATTGAAATATTATAAAAAATGAGAGATGTATTTAGTGAAATATGGCAGACGGCGCAGCGCAACAAGCTGCGCACCACGCTGACGGGATTCGCCGTGGCGTGGGGTATCTTCATGCTCATAGTGCTGCTGGGCGCCGGCAACGGACTCATCAATGCAAACATGAAGCAGAACGAGGACATGCTGTCAAGTTACATAACGGTATATGGCGGAACGACATCCAAGCCCTATCAGGGACTGAAGGAAGGACGTCGCGTCAGACTGCAGACCAGCGACATCGCCATCACCGAAAGCGAGTTCAAGGATCATGTGGACATCGTGGGTGCGGAGTATGAAACATCAGCAGTAATCAGCAACGGCGATGAGTATATCAATACGTCGGTGTCTGGTGTATATCCCATGCACACGAAGATAATGAAGAGGGAGATGCTCTACGGACGTTTCATCAACGAGATAGACCAGAAGGAAAAAAGAAAGGTGCTCGTGCTGAGCAACAAGCAGGCAAGAGAACTGGAACCCAAGGATTACTCCTCGCTGGTGGGAAAGAATGTGAAGGTGGGAAACATGTCCTTCAAGGTGGTGGGCATATACAAAGACCGTGAGGAAGGACAGAGCGAGGCTTACTCTGCTTATTCCACCATCAAGAGTATCTTCGGTGCCAACACAAGCGATGCGGGCAGCATAGAATACACCTTCCACGGACTGACGACAGAGAAGGCCAACGAAGACTTTGAGAAAGACTATCGCCGTCGCATCAATGCCAACCATCAGGCACATCCTGAAGATGAGCGTGCCATCTGGATATGGAACGCCTATACTCAGAAACTGATGATGGAGCAGGGCATAGGTATCATACGCACCGCACTGTGGATAGTGGGACTGCTTACGTTGCTGAGTGGCATAGTGGGCGTGAGCAACATCATGCTCATCACCGTGAAGGAACGCACCCATGAGTTCGGCATACGCAAGGCGATAGGAGCAAAGCCGTGGAGCATCCTGAAACTGATAATAACGGAAAGCGTCATCATCACCACGTTCTTCGGTTACGTAGGCATGGTGCTGGGCGTGGCTGCCAATGAGTACATGGATGCCACGATAGGTCACGAGACAATAGACACGGGACTGTTCAAGGCCACGATGTTCCTCGACCCGACAGTGGGACTTGACGTATGTTTTGAAGCCACGATGGTAATGGTGATAGCAGGAACGATAGCAGGACTGATACCTGCATACAAGGCATCACGCATCCGACCGATAGAAGCATTAAGGGCAGACTGAATTCAGTTAAGAGTGCATAGTGCATAGTTCATAGTTTTATCTTTCAACTTTCAAATTTGATGAGAATAGACATTGATACATATAGGGAAATACTCGACACGCTGACACGCAACAAGTCGCGGTCGTTCCTCACTGGCTTCGGTGTGTTCTGGGGCGTATTCATGCTCGTGGTGCTCATAGGAGGCGGTCAGGGACTGAAGGAGTTGCTCGAGAAGAACTTCGAGGGCTTTGCGCAGAACACCGTCTTTATATGGGGGCAGCAGACGTCGAAGGCTTACAAGGGATTCCGTAAGGGACGCTGGTGGAGCATGGACTACAGGGATATCAACCGCCTGCACCAGCGTGTGCCGGAGCTTGACGTGGTGGCACCGGTGCTGTTCTCTTCATGGAATTCAAATCCGACAGCCTATTACGGCGATCAGAAGACAACGCCGCGAGTGCAGGGCACGTCGCCAGACTATGCCAAGGTGGTGGCTCCCAAACTCTACTACGGCCGCTACATCAACGACATGGACATAAAGGAATGCCGCAAGGTGTGTGTCATAGGCAAGAAGATATACAAGGAACTGTTCAAGGAAGGCGGCGACCCGTGTGGCAAGAGCATACGCATAGACTCCACATACTATGAGGTGATAGGCGTGGACTACGCTTCCACGGAGATGAACATCAACGGACGTGCCGAGGAAAAGGTGACGTTGCCGTTGACGCTGATGCAGCAGACTTATAACCGCGGCAACCAGGTTGACATGCTGGTGGCAACAGGCAGGAGTGGGGTGGTGATGTCAACCCTCACAGACCGCATCCGTGAGGCTGTGACTATGGCACACTATGTTGACCCAACCGACGAGCAGGGTGCTACGGTGTTCAATACCGAGGTGCTGTTCCAGATGCTTGACAACCTTTTCAAGGGAGTGAACTTCCTTATCTGGCTGGTAGGACTGGGAACGCTGCTTGCTGGCAGCATAGGTGTGTCGAACATCATGATGGTGACAGTGCGCGAGCGTACCACGGAGATAGGCATACGCCGTGCCATCGGTGCCACGCCGAGGATGATACTCTCACAGATCATATCTGAGAGCATAGTGCTGACGCTTGTGGCGGGAATGAGCGGCATACTGTTCGGAGTATTGATACTGCAGATGCTTGAACTGGGCAACACCGAGGACGGTATCGTGAACGCCCACTTCCAAATTGGCTTCTGGACAGCTATCTTCTCCGCCCTTGTGGTTTCCGCAATGGGTATGCTGGCGGGCCTTGCCCCTGCGGCAAGAGCCATGAGCATCAAACCTATTGATGCGATGAGAGACGAATAAAGAATGAAGAATCTAAAAAAATAAATATATGAAACGATATTCAAAACTGATTATTGCTGCGATTATCGCATTGATATTCATCGGAACATTCATGTTCCTGTGGCAGAAGAGCCAACCAAAAGAGACTGTTTACAATGAGTTCACTCCATCGGTGAAGGACATCCGTAAGACTACCATCATCACGGGTAAGATAGAGCCTCGCAACGAGGTGAACATCAAACCGCAGATTTCTGGTATCATCGTGGAACTGTATAAGGAACCGGGTGAGTTTGTCAATGCCGGCGACGTGATTGCCAAGGTGAAGGTCATCCCCGACATGGGACAGCTCAGTTCGGCTGACATGCGTGTGCGTCTGGCTCAGATAAACCTGAAACAGGCAGAGACAGACTATCAGCGTGAGGAGAACCTGTATAACCAGAAGCTCGTGTCGGCAGACGAGTTTGACAAGGTGAAGCAGGCACTGAACCAGGCAAAGCATGAGAAACTGGCCGCCGAGGATGCCTTGCAGATTGTCAGGGACGGTGTGTCGAAGTCGAATGCCAAGGCATCGTCAACCCTCGTCCGTTCCACCATCAGCGGTGTTATCCTCGACATCCCTGTGAAGGTGGGTAACTCCGTCATCCTTGCCAACACGATGAACGACGGTACCACCATCGCCACCGTGGCAAAGATGAACGACCTCATCTTCCGTGGCAACATCGACGAGACCGAGGTGGGACAGCTGGTCAACGGCATGCCTTTGAAGATAACCATCGGTGCACTGCAGGATTTGAAGTTTGATGCCGCCTTGGAGTATATCTCTCCGAAGGCTGTTGAGAGCAACGGTGCCAACCAGTTTGAGATAAAGGCAGCCGTGAAGCTTGCCGAGGGTGGCAAGATACGCTCCGGATATTCTGCCAATGCAGAGATAGTGCTTGCCTCTGCCGAGAAGGTTCTCAGCGTGCCTGAGAGCACCATAGAGTTTAGCGGCGACTCCACCTTCGTGTATGTTGTCAAGAACGAAGGCAAGCAGAAGACATACAAGCGCACACCTGTCGTTACCGGTCTCTCCGACGGTGTGAACATAGAGATAAAGAAGGGTATCACTGCCAAGGACAAGGTGCGTGGTCCTGAGATTGTGACAGAAGATAAAGAAAAGTGAAAGGGTGGAGACTATGAGTAACATTGTTAATATGGTTAAAGTTAAAGGTTTGGTGATAGGCATATCATTGTTTCCCCTTTTCACCCCTTCTTCCCTGAGTGCGCAGCGCACATGGACCCTGCGCGACTGCTGCGAGTATGCCGTGGAGCACAACGTGGGCATCAAGCAGCAGCAGAACCAGTGCCGCCAGCAGGAGATACAGCTCAACACCGCCAAGAACTCGCGCTTGCCAGACGTGACCGGCGGCATCAGCCAGAACTTCTCCTTCGGCCGCGGTCTTACTGCCAACAATACATACAGCAACACCAATACGTCGTCCACATCGTTTCAGGTGGGTGCCAGCGTACCGGTGTTCACTGGCTTTCAGATATCCAACCAGATAAAACTGAACCAGCTGAACCTTGAGGCTGCCACTGCCGACCTTGAGAAGGCAAAGAACGATGTGCGCATGCAGGTGGCGCAGGCATATATACAGATACTCTACGACATGGAGATTGCCGCAGTGGCACGCCGCCAGATAGCTATAGACTCCATGCAGGTGGTGCGTCTTGAGGCTTTCGTTGACAACGGCAAGGCCTCCGGGGCAGAACTGTCACAGCAGAAATCCTCACTCGCCAACAGTCGCCTCACTGCCACGCAGGCCGACAACAACACGCGCCTGGCAGTGCTCTCCCTGACGCAACTGCTCGAACTGCCCACGCCTGACGGATTCCAGATTAATGCGCAAAGCATTAAGGCTAATGCACAATGCACAATGCACAATTACCATGCGGCAGCCGATTCTGCATTATGCATTGTGAATTATGAATTACCTCTCCCTGACCAAATCTATGCTGAGGCTCTCGGCATCAAGCCGGAGATAGTCTCTCAGCAGCTGCGCCTGAAGGGTACGGAATACAGCATCAAGATTGCCCGTGCGGGATATTACCCCACGATATCCGCCAACGGTGGACTGAACACGAACTACTACACCACCTCCGGCTTCAAGTCTGACGGCTTCGGCACACAGCTGAAGAACAACTTCTCACAGTATGTGGGCCTGAGTCTGAACGTGCCTATCTTCAACCATTTCCAGACGCGCAACAACATCCGCAACGCCAAGATAGAGCAGGAGACACAGCAACTGCAACTGGAGAACACGAAGAAGACTCTCTACAAGGAAATACAGCAGGTATATTACAATGCCCTGAACGCCCAGGCCAAGGAGCGTTCTTCATATGAGGCCGTGAAGAGTTCGGAGGATGCCTTCCGCCTGATGCAGGCGAAGTATGAGAACGGCAAGGCCTCCATCACGGAGTTCAACGAGTCGAAGAACAACTACATGAAGGCGGAGTCCGACCTCGTTCAGGCACGTTATGAAACCATCTACCAGCGTGCACTGATAGACTTCTACCGCGGCAAGGAACTCGATTTCTGAATCCTCCGCACTCACTTACAAGATAAAGGGGTGACAGTAATAATACAAAAAAGAACCTCCCCCAGCTACATACAAGGAGAGAAACCCATCCGGTTGGTTCCGCCTTCCTTGAAAGTAGCTGGGGGAGGTTATTTTTATTCCTTTACTGCTGACCGCCGCGTGCTGCTCTGCGTTCCTCCCTCATCTTCTCCATGTCGGTGGTGTACGCTTTATACTGCTCTTCGGTCATTATCTGCTTCAGTTCGTTGTTGTATTCCTCCATGTGCTTACGCATGCCGCCGAATCCGCCACCTCTGTGGTTGCCGCCACCGCCCATGCCTTGTCTTGGCTGCTTAGGGCGCTCCTGACCGTTTGCTTCAGGGCGTGGACCGCGCCTGCTCATGAATTTCTCGTTGAGTGCCTTTACCTTCTCTGCCTGCTCGCTTGACAGGTTGTACTTCTTCGTCATGTCCTCTGTGCGCTTGGCTATCATCTCTTTAGGATCCATGCGCTGTGGGCGTTGACCATCTGGCTGTGCGAATGATGTTGTTGCAATAACCATTGCAATCATAGTGAAAATAAGTTTCTTCATAATTACTTTGCTTTTAAAAAGTTAGTTGTATATCATATTAACACCCTTTTGACTTTATGTTTAGGTCCAAAGTTTAACCCCAAAAGGATATAATCGACGAATCCCCTTGATTTAACAAATCTTAAAACTTTGTTTTTTGCAATTTTTATTTGTTCTAAATGTCTTTTTCCCATCATCATTTTTGTGAACAAATCAGCACAAAGAAAAAGTGCGAAAGAGATGTTAATTTAATTAACAATTCATAATTCATAATGCATAATGACGTCAAACAGGATAAAAAGTGCGTACTACACGCAATAATTGTGCATTATGCATTGTGAATTGTGCATTAAAATGATAGTTTTTGCATACCAAAGTGTATGACATTAGGAGGTAAAAGCTATCATATTACACTGTAAAAGCTATGCTATTACAGTGGGAGGGGATTGAGGAAAAAGCAGAAACGAATGTATATTACTGTGATACAGTAATATACTGAACGAGCGAAATACTCGCGTATTTGAGAGCAAAATTGACTTTGGTGATTTCTATCGCAAGGAAATGGCAGTTGGTGATGATTTTTTATGTTTGATTTGTCCACAAATCAGGGCATCCGGATGCGTTATGAATTATGTGCGGCAAATTGATTTAGAAATACTGCAATACCGTCTTCTTCGTTAGAGAGCGTAATGTGGTCGGCAGCGGCTTTCACTTCGTCTTCGGCATTGCCCATAGCCACACCGATGCCGGCTTGGCGCAGCATGTCGATGTCGTTATGGCTGTCGCCGAAGGCAATAAGCTGGCTGCGGTTCATGCCATAGTGTTCGAGCACTGTGGTGAGTGCCGTGCCCTTGTCGATGCCTGGAGGAAGCAGTTCGATGAAATACGGTGTGGAGTGGAGTATGTGCATCCTGTTGCCCATCTCCGTCGCCATGTGTTTCTCCCATTGCGGTATTAGTGAAGAGTCGCCCACCATCAGGCATTTGTTGATTGGGCGCGGGGTGTCGTGGACGAAATCCTCTACGCCCTGTATGCGCATCTTGTTGTTGCGCGACGATATCTTGACGTAGGCATTCTGCGGCTGTTCGGTGTATATGGTATCGTCGTGGTATGTCATCAGTGCAAGGCCCGATTCACGCTGGAATGTCACCAACTGCGGCAGCAGTTCTTCATCGAGAGTCTTTTCCACGAGAACCTGCCCGGTGGCGCACTCCTCTATATGTCCGCCGTTGTAGCACACCAGTATGCCGCCATATTCCTCCATGTGCAGTTGTCTGGCCAGCGGATGCATGCCATACGGGGGACGGCCGGAAGCCAGGCATAGCCTTGCGCCCTCTTGCTGTGCACGCATCAGGGTGTCGTAGGTGAGGGGCGTTATCTCCTTGCGCTCGTTGGTCAGCGTACCGTCAAGGTCAAGGGCTATCATATAATTCATCATGGATTGTATATTATAGTTGTTTTTCTTATACAATATAAGCTATCTGGTTATGCAACCAGATAGCTTATTCTGTTTTCGTTCTTTAATCATAGGGTAATGCTTACTCTACCTTTGGCAGTTTTGCCAGTGCCTCGGCAATGGTGTCGTCACTTGGGATGACGTCGCTCATGGTGCCGTTGTTGAACTGCTCGTAGGCGTAGAGGTCGAAGTAACCGGTGCCGGTGAGACCGAACATGATGGTCTTCTCCTCGCCTGTCTCCTTGCACTTCAGGGCCTCGTCGATGGCTACGCGGATGGCGTGGCTTGACTCTGGTGCTGGCAGGATGCCCTCAACGCGTGCAAACTGCTCTGCTGCGGCGAATACCTCTGTCTGCTCTACGGCGCGTGCCTCGAAGAGACCGTCGTGATAGAGCTGTGACAGGATAGGGCTCATGCCGTGGAAACGCAGACCGCCGGCATGGTTGGCGCTTGGCATGAACTGGCTGCCCAGTGTGTACATCTTTGCCAGTGGGCATATCATGCCGGTGTCGCAGAAGTCGTAGGCATACTTGCCGCGTGTGAAGCTTGGGCATGATGCAGGCTCTACGGCGATAACCTGATACTTAGCCTCACCGCGCAGCATCTCACCGATGAATGGACTTACCAGACCGCCAAGGTTTGAACCGCCGCCGGCGCAGCCGATGATGATGTCAGGCTTGATGCCATACTTCTGCATGGCCTTCTGTGCCTCCAGACCGATGATGGTCTGATGGAGCAGCACCTGGTTGAGCACAGAACCCAGCACGTAGCGGTAGCCGTCCTGCTTCACGGCTGCCTCGACAGCCTCAGAGATGGCACAGCCCAGAGAACCTGTTGTGTCAGGGTGCTCAGAAAGGATCTTGCGGCCCACCTCCGTAGTCATTGATGGCGACGGAGTGACGTTGGCACCGTATGTGCGCATCACCTCGCGGCGGAATGGCTTCTGCTCATAAGAGCATTTTACCATATACACCTGACAGTCGAGCCCGAAGTATGCACATGCCATTGACAGTGCCGTACCCCACTGGCCTGCGCCTGTTTCGGTGGTCACACCCTTCAGTCCCTGCTTCTTTGCATAGTAAGCCTGTGCTATTGAAGAGTTGAGTTTGTGTGAGCCAGAGGTGTTGTTGCCCTCGAACTTATAGTATATCTTGGCAGGAGTGCCCAGTGCTTTCTCAAGGAAATATGCGCGTACCAATGGTGAAGGGCGGTACATGCGGTAGAATTTCTGTATCTCCTCAGGGATGTCGAAGTAAGGAGTGTCGTTGTCGAGTTCCTGCTTGTTCAGCTCTTCGCAGAAGATAGGCGCGAGGTCTGCTTCTGTGAGCGGTTGCAGTGTTGCAGGATTGATTAACGGTGCCGGTTTGTTCTTCATGTCGGCACGCACGTTGTACCACTGTGTGGGAATCTCATCCTCGGCGAGGTAGATTTTGTAGGGGATTTTCTGTT
The DNA here is from genome assembly GCA_016281055.1 of Prevotella sp. Taxonomy (GTDB): domain Bacteria; phylum Bacteroidota; class Bacteroidia; order Bacteroidales; family Bacteroidaceae; genus Prevotella. The sequence continues at coordinate 8,903 of JAEEHW010000141.1, read as the reverse complement.
CCATTTATGTTAGTATTATTGATTGGTTCAAATGTATCTGCAAAGTTAATTATTTTTCCCGAATTACGCAAGCGATGCCAGATATTTCTGTATTTTGATGTTTGCATTAAGCAATTCGGCAGCGGCATTCTCAAGGTTTTGATGAAAAGCCGCCATGTCTTCGTCTGGTGCGTCGCGCAGGTTGGTGACGGCCTTGACGAGTATTACGGGAATGTGGAACAGTGAACAGACGAAAGCCACGGCGGCGCCTTCCATCTCTTTCAGCCGTCCTCCGTTTGCCTCTATCAGTTGTTCCTCTTCCTCGCTCATGTCAAAGGATGACCCCGTGGTCACCTTGCCCATGGTGAGCGATAGTGCCTGTGCCATCTTCTCTGTTCCATCCCACGTTGGGTAGTTTCCCAGTCCCTGCGTGGCCCAGGCATTGTCGCCGGGTACGCGGCGGTCATGGAACATTGCACCGGAGGCGAGGCATACCTGTCCCACCTTCATACCGTGACGCGCCCATGCACCGCATGTGCCGCTGTTGATTACCATGTCGGGGTGTAGCCGTTCGATGGCGAGTGTGGTGGTCATGGCGGCAGGCTCGCAGCCTATGAGGTCGCGGTTGTATTGGCGGCCTGGCGTGACCACATACACCTTGTTCTCTCCGGCTTCGCCTTGTACGGTCATCTCCCATAAACGACAAGGCAGGGGCGCAAAGAAATCCTTGCGCTCCTGCATCTTGTAATAATCGACGATGGGCCGTGCTTCAGCCTCCATCGCTATGATGTAGCATATAGTCATGACTACCGTTGTCTATAGTTTGAATTTCATTCCGTCCCAGTGCAGGGTGCGGTAGCGGCAGTTGCCCTTTGACGGGTTGCCCTCGCGTGCCTTGATGTCCTTGCCATGCTGTGGCAGTTCGAGGTAGCGATGGTCCTCAATCTCTGGCAGGTCACCAAGGATGCTGATGTCATATACAGGTTTCAGCGTCTTGCTCTTGGCATCGTAGAGAAAGGCCACATAGCCGGTTTCGCGTGACAAACCGTAGTTGTCGCTGTCTTCATCGGGTGTTACGTCAAAGTACATCCACGGACTGCTGGCATGTGTCAGTCCACGCTTCACCTCGCCCGTTCGTGGGTCTAGCGTTACGGCCTGGGTGTGCTCATAACTTATGATGAAGAGCTTGGAACCATTGGTGCGGTTCCAGTATGCTGCGTTGTATGACAAACGGCCGTCTCCCTCCGAACTTTGTTTCCAATAGCCATTGCGCATATCAAAAAAACCTTCTTCTTCCCCCATCTCTCCGAGCACCGCTTCGACAAACGACTTTATGTTGGGTTCTCCCTTGACAGGATATTCCAGTGGGTCTGTCAGTTGGTTGTAGATGGTGAAGAAATCATCTTCGCCAAGTTCGTCGTTTTCATAAGTGTATGAGCTGCACATGTTGACAATCTGCGGTTCAAGGTATTCTGCCAGTTCAGTGTATGGCACTTCAGCCTCTGGCATACCTGCTGCAAATGGCAGTATCTCATATACACTGTATTTGAACACTACCTTGTCGCCGCGCAGCCACGGACACCAGTCGGGCAGCGGACGTATCTTTGAGTCCTCAAAGAACTCCGAATCAATGTGCTTGCTGATGGTGGGGCGCAGATATTCTGGTTTGCGCGTATAGTCGTTCCATTTCAGAATGTGGCCGTTGCTGGTGAGGAATGTCACTCCGTACTCAAACGGTATGCCGTGTGCTCCGCCCAGATAGTCGTAGCCTATCAAGTACATGGTGATATAATCGGGACTGCAAGCCTCGGGGAAGAACTCAAGATTATAGAAGAATGCCAGTCCGCTCCCTTCTGTGTCTGCCACGGCATTACGATGTCCTTCAATGAACTCCATGGCTTTGGGCTTGAAAACCTTGTCAAGTCCCTGGAACAAATCCGAAGTTGTTTTGCCGGCAGAGACTTTATTCGTTGTATTGGTGATAAAGGCGAAGATGCTGTCGCGTACTACCTGTGTGACGTTGCCGCCAAGTTCGGGCATGTCTATCTGAACGTCATAGATGGTATAGCCATCTTCTACGATTTTCGCACTGTCGCGAAAGTGATATTTCGTTACGGGAATGCTGCACCGCATGGGCTCAGCCTGTGTCTGCAGGAAGAATAGTGTCGTGCCAATGGTGATGGCTGCAGTCAGTAGTATTCTTTTCATGTTCATTAGTTTATTTTGTTTGTTATAGTTATTATATCCTCAGGTTTTTCGGCGAAACATGTTGCACCATGCTGTTCCAGAAAGCGCCGGTCGCGGAATCCCCAAAGCACGCTGATGCAGGGCAGTCCGCTGTTGAGTGCCGTTGCGAGGTCAACATCGGAGTCACCAACATATACTGCGTTATCCTTTTCTACACCGAGTTCGCGCAATGCTGCTTCTACCATATCAGGCGCTGGTTTGCGCTTTATGCCCTCACGCTCGCCTATGGCTACCTCGATGGTGTCGGCGAACCATTCGTGGTGCAACTCCGTGACGCCGGCCTGCAGTTTGTTGCTGACGATTGCCATGCGTATGCCTTGCGCCTTCAATGTTTTCAAGGTCTCTGATATGCCAGGATAAAGGCCGGTGTTGTCTTTGCAGTGTTGCATGTAATGACGTTTGAACTCATCGAATACATCACCAAACTGAGGGTTAGCCTCTCCGTCAGGTACTGCGCGCTCCATGAGTTTGCGCACGCCGTTACCTACAAACATTCTGACCTCTTCGTATGTGCGTTCAGGCATCCTGTATGTACGCAACGCATGGTTGACCGACAGCCACAAGTCCTGCAGCGTATCCATCAGCGTTCCGTCAAGATCCCATATTATTGTTGTATATTTCATTTTAATACTTTTTCTCCTCCACGCGGTTCCAGTCTATCCACTGTGTTGACTGTGCCACCGGCACGGTCTTGATGGTTTGGCCTTTCTTCACCAGTATGACTACCGGCAGTCGGCCACACTCTATGTTGTGCCATCCGGCGGTGTATTCGCGTCCTGTCTGATAATCCACCCAACTGTCTTTGCCCGGCAGATATACCTCGCGCGACTTGCCGTCCTCAAGCATCGGTGCCACGAGCATCTTCTCTCCGAAGAGGTATTCGTCTTCCACGAGCCATGCACCTGGGTCGTCAGGATAGTCGAGTAACAAGGCACGCTGCATGGGCAGTCCCTCGGCGGCACATTTCTTCGCTTCCTCATATACGTATGGCATGAGGCGGTATTTCAGTTCGGAGCACTCGCGGAAGTAGTCCACAAACTTCTCGTCATACAGCCACGGCTCTGTCTCCACGCCATGCACTCGGCTGTGGCTTGTCAGCATACCGTATGGCAGCCAGCGGCGGTATAGGTTCTCTGGACTCTTGGTCACGAAGCCGCCTATGTCGTTTGACCAGAAGGAGAAGCCTGACAGGCCTATCGACAGTCCGCAGCGCAGCGAACCGAGCATTCCGGTGTTTGTCGTTGCGGCATCGCCACCCCAGTGCAGCGGGTAACGCTGACTGCCGGCCCATGCCGAGCGTGCCCAGATAATGCCCTCGCCGTTGGTGCGCTTTATAACGTCGTATGCGGCCTTGTTGTAGCGCAGCGGATAGAGGTTGTGCTCATACAGTCCGGTGCGCCCGTTGCTGTAAACACCGTTAAGGTATGGGCCTGCCTCGCCGAAATCCACCTTTATCACAGCCACGCCCTGGCGCAGCAGTCCTTCCAGCTGTCCCTGGTACCAGCTCACGGTCTGCGGGTTGGTGAAGTCGAGCACGGCATCCTCGAAGGGCAGACCGCCGCCGGCATTCTTCACAGCCAAGCCATTGTCCACGAGATAGTCGAAGAAACGGTTCTTCGGTGTGAAGTATGGCAGTTGCCACAGGCAGGTGTGGAATCCGTCTTTCTTCAGGTCACTCAGCATGCGCCGTGCATCCTTGAAGTTATGGCTGAACTGGTAGTCGCACTGCCAGTCGGTCTCAAACCATCCCGTGTCGAAGTGTATCACGTCGCACGGTATCTTCTTGTCGCGCAGTTGCTTTGCCACGCTGCGTCCCTCATCCTCTGTGAAGTATGATATGCGGCTCTGCCATAGTCCGAAGCTCCACAGCGGCGGTGTCTCCGGCCTGCCCACCAGTGCGGTGTATTCGCCGAGTATCTCTTTCGGTGTGCCGAGCATGAGGAAGAGGTCTGCCGTCTCGTCGGCCATGAACAGTCGCGTGCTGCCTATGTATGAGTTGCCGAAATCAACGGTGACGGGCGCTGCCGTATGCATGAACACGCCATAGCCGCGGTTTGAGAAATAGAACGGTATGGGCTTATACATATCGGGGGTCTCAGGTCCCTGCGGGTCTGTGACGAAGAGGTTGAGCTTCTGCCCTGCCTTGTTCAGCGACGTCGCCGACTCGCCGCAACCGTATATGCGCTCTGATGGTTTCAGACTAAACACCGGCTCTATCATCCTGCCGTTGTCATCGCCGCGCTTGATGAAGAGGAACGGCTGTGTCTTCACCTGTGTGGAGTCGTTGTCTGACAGATGTCGCGTGCGTGTCAGTTCCTTGCCCTGCGAATCCTTTACGATGATGCGCCACGGGTATTGCTGTATTTCTATGCTGCCGTTGGCAGATGTCAGTGTATATCCTTTCTCGCTCTTGGAGCATCGCCATGCGCTCATGTCCACCGCCGGCTGCTGCACCAGTATCACTTCGTCGGGATTGTCCTTGGGCTTTGCCGGACTGGTATAGAAGCGCAGTCTCACCGTGCGGCTGTTCACCGGCTCTATGCGGAACTGCAGCTGCGGACTCTGGTCGTATGCCGGACCGGGGAAGTCGAGGTTCTCAAGCGGTGTAATCCAGTATCCGTTGGTGTTGAAGGCCTGTCGCGCATGCATCTCATGGCGGCTCCACTGCAATGTGCCGGTGCCAGTAGTGGCATCGAAACTTACCAGCGAGTCGGCGCAGAACACCGTGTTGGTGGGTTGCATGAAACGCTGGCTGATGTCGTCAGACTGTGACAACAAGTATGGCGCACCTGAGGCAGAATTCTGTGCTGCCGTCTCTACGCATGGCATCACTCCGCAGAGTATTGCCAGGAAAATGTTTTTAGTTTTTGTCATGTATTGTTGTAGGTTGATGTTGTGTCTTCACTTTCCGAGTGCAAATATACTACTTTTTTTCTGCATGGCAAAATAAAAAAGAAATTATCACGACAAAAGGTGAAAAAACAGTCACGATTAGAAAAAGGGTTCTCCATATGATTATTTATAGAAGAAAAGGATATGGAGATACAGATTATCAAGAACGTTAATCAAGCCCCGCGCTTTATCCATTCCTTAAAGAAAGGGTCTTCTATTTCGTAGCGGTCGGAATATATCACGTATCCTTCTATCTGCAGGCGTTTCAGGGCACTATATATAGTACTCGTTCTGTGTTCACCTGTCTGTAAATTTCGGTTTGTTGACAACTGCTGCAGAATCCATTTGTTGGTTTTATTGAATCTAACCCATAACCGCTCATAATCAAGTCCATGGGATGTAACAATATATTCTATGGCAGCATTAAACACATCTTTGTTTTCCGGCTCCAGTATTCCTAACTGCCAAATGTTTGATGCCAGCTGCTGTGAGTAATAAGGATGACACGAGGTATAGTCAAGTATGCTGTCAGCCAAAGCATCAGCTTCATCGGGGAAAATGCCGGCAAGACGTTTTGACAGGTAATCAAAGAAATCCTCGCGTGGCAACTTGCCAAGCCGCATCAGTTGCCCGAAATGGTAGAACGGTGACTTCTTTTTCTCGAAAATGTCAGTCATCATACTCTCCTGACTGCCCAGCAGTATATAGTTTATGTGTTTCTGCTGCTGCATGATAGCCCTTAACTTTTTGTCTAAATACGGAGAAAGTTCAAGAATCTCTTGAAACTCATCCAGCACGACAATCATCCTGTCTTCTTCCGTATGAGCATTTTCTATGAGTGCCATCACGTCTTCAAGCAATACGGCGGCATCAACATCAGGCTGAAACGACACGTCCATCGCCCCTGTCAGTGCGTTAGTCGAAATGGTTGGAATAATGCGGAAGTGCGTAATCAAGTGGCGTATGCGTTCAAAGGCATGAATCTTGAAAAATTCACGCAGCAGTTTTGCTGACAGGTCTGTTACGGACGTAACTTGTTGTAGATTGAGAGTGATGCTTTTTCTGCCGCTCAGCTTCACTGCCTTTGACACAACACTGCTTTTCCCAAATCTGCGAGGGCTAATCAAGATAAGATGGTTAGCACTGTTTAAGAACTGGGTGATATAGGCCACTTCCTTAGTCCTGTCGGTAAAGTAGTCGGCCTCTACAATGGTTCCGAATTTAAAAGGATTCTCCATATTACGACTTTTTTCGTTACGAACTTTTTCGTAATTGATGCAAAGTTAAGAAAAATCTATGATAAGAGCAAATATTTCACAGAAAAAATATCTTTATTAAACATAGTTTATTTTTGGAATATACATAATCATACACCCAAAATACCACAAAATCGCCAAACTGTCATTGATAAATTTGTGGGTATCAGTTTTTTTAAGTAACTTTGTCCGGCCTATGAATGATATTCAGAAAATATATAAAAAAAACATACTACGCAGGTTGTGCGTCCTCTGTGCCATGATGCTCATTGTGCTGCACGGTGCGGCGCAGAATGACTCTGCAGTATATGACATGCCGTACCACATAAACAGCATGGCGCTAAGCAGTGATTCATCGTACGTCTGCATGACGTTCATGCAGACAGGCAGGACGGCACGCTATGGCATCTTCGACCTGGAGAGCCGACAGCTGACGTGGATGTCGGAGACGATGGACACGGAGCGTGGCAGGGTGGTGCCCACAAGGCACGGACTGCTGGTGATGTGCGACTGGGGATTGCTGTGGAACATCTCGTTGATTGATGCGCAGCGGGGCACGGCGACGTGGACAGAGCCGGGCGTTGGCGGCTTCCGTTATGCCGAGCGCTGCGACATGGCGCTGGCGGTGAAGAAAAACGTGAGGGAACCGGGACTTATCTTGAAGGCGTTTAACGTGAGCAATGGCGACACGCTGTGGCGCTACCGCATAAACCATGAGTTTGTGCAGGGCATGAACGGTGGCATGTATTCCGTCAGCGATTCCATCGCTCTGGTAATTGCCGACCAGCTGTGCCTCGTGAGCCGAGGGCAGGGAAACATAAACTATTGCAGTTACGATGCACCACAACCGGGTGCAGACCTGCCCACTATGGTTACGGGAAACAGAATTTACGTGTCGGACAAAGGTCACTTAACGTGTTACGACAAATGGTTGGAAAAGAAGTGGAGCGCGGCGCACCCCTCCACTGCACATGCCCGACTGCTGCGCATGGGCAAGCGTCTGTGCCTGATAAACGAGGGTTACATTAGGAAGGTGCTGCCGCCTGACCATACGGGTGTGTCGCCCATAGTGAACCAGCAGGTGTGCAAGCCGTTCATCGCTTTCTATGACAGCGAGACGGGCAGTAGGCAGTCGCTGACGAACCTTGACTGGAAACAGTCTAACGGTACGTTGGAGCGCATACTTGTCAATGCCGTCTTTTATGTCAGGGATGACGGTGGCGACGGTTTCCGCAAGATTGCGACACCGGCAGGCGGCTGTTTCGTGAAGGTCAGCGACGGACGCATCTACGTGCTTGACGAGAAGATGAAGATAAGGCAGCGGTATGAGTCAGACCAGATATTCCACCGGCAGTTCGCCGCGCAGAACCGTGCCGCCATAGTCTGCAATGGCGATGCATACGTTATAACGCCCGACGGCCGTCCAATAACCCACCTTCCGCAGGGCACCACCTTGGTATTCCGCATAGGCAAAGAGATATTCTACAGCATCGGCGACACGCTGTGCTGCGCACCGCTGGAGTGAATGTCACATTTTCTGTTGTTTTGCTTACACTTTGATTTTTCCTACCTCTGTTTCCTTGCGATGTAGGTCAGCAACCTGCCAACTGCTTGCGTACAGCGAAAATTTGGGCTGGTTGTAAGTGGCTGATAATCAATGAAGGTATTTATGGGGAGCGAGTTTTTTTTCCTAAAAGCTATCAAATTGTGCCGTAAAAGGTATGCTTTCGTGTTGTAATAGCTATCGTTTTACCGTGTAAAAGCTATCATATTACAATGTAAAAGCTATCGAATTACGATAAGGAAGTGCAGAAATGCCGTTTCTTAGGGTGTAATGTCATGTCGTGACGCTCTATTTTCATTCTTGAGACGACACTTCTTTAAAACGCAAAGTGTAAGCAAACCATGTCGTTTACTTACACTTTGAAAATTCCCTTCGCTAAAATTTGCAAATGTCATTTTTTTTGTATATTTTTGCAGATGTTTGGGAAATCATCATGTGTTTTCAGCACAATAATCCACTAAGAGCAAACAAACCATCTTGAACGAAATAATACAAAAGAAATAAGAATGAAAATTTTGACTTTATCTTTTCTGACAGAGAGCAAGGCCTCACACGTCAGTCTTTCATCCATCCGAAGAGTCGCGATCGCGCTGCTCGTCATGCTGCTGACAACGGCAAGCGCTTGGGCACAAAACTACATGCTCATTCTTGATCCGAACTGTGATGATCTAATGGGTACAACGATTCCCGTCTCAAGTTATAGTCCCACCTACAAACTATCGGAAAAAGTTGAGCCTACTCGTGAAGGGCATATATTCTGTGGATGGTCAGAAACGCCAACGGGACAAATTACATATTTTACTGGTGATGTGGTAACCTTATCAGGTAATCTGACGCTTTATGCTGTTTGGGATGATAATCCTTATATAATCACTCTGAATACGAACTATGATGGTGGAGTGGTTAAAAGCATTCTTGTCCCTCGCAATTATCCTACCTATACGTTAACATCAAATGATGAACCT
>JAEEHW010000018.1 GCA_016281055.1 Prevotella sp. | reverse complement strand
TAAGTCCGGTCTCATCCGCGGTCAGAAGAACGCCTACAAGAAGGCTATCTTAACTCTGAAGGAGGGTGAAGAAATTGATTTATACAGCAATTTATAAGATAAGAAATGGCATTACGTAAATTAAAACCAGTTACCCCTGGTCAAAGACACAAGGTTATTGGCACGTTCGAGGAAATTACTGCATCCGTGCCAGAGAAGTCTCTCGTTTACGGCGATCGTTCTACCGGCGGCCGAAACAACACCGGTAAGATGACCGACCGCTACATCGGCGGCGGCCACAAGAAGAATTATCGTCTCATCGACTTCAAGCGAGAGAAAGATGGTGTTCCAGCTGTAGTAAAGTCAATAGAGTATGATCCGAACCGTTCGGCTCGCATCGCCCTGTTGTACTACGTTGACGGTGAAAAACGTTACATTATCGCTCCTAACGGACTTCAGGTAGGTGCTACCGTGATGTCTGGTGCAGAGGCAGTGCCTGAGGTAGGCAATGCACTCCCACTGGCAAACATTCCGGTAGGTACCGTTATCCACAACATCGAGCTGCGCCCTGGTCAGGGAGCACTCCTCGTTCGGTCGGCTGGTAATTTCGCTCAGTGGACTTCGCGTGAAGGCAGTTACTGTGTTATCAAGCTTCCTTCAGGTGAGACCCGCAAGGTGCTCTCAGCCTGCAAGGCAACGGTTGGTGCCGTAGGCAACTCCGACCACGCTCTGGAGCAGTCTGGTAAGGCTGGTCGCTCACGCTGGCTCGGTCGTCGTCCACACAACCGTGGTGTAGTAATGAACCCAGTAGATCACCCAATGGGTGGTGGTGAAGGACGTCAGTCAGGCGGACACCCACGCTCACGTAAGGGCTTGTACGCTAAGGGTCTCAAGACACGCGCACCGAAGAAGCAGTCTAACAAGTACATTATCGAAAGAGCTAACAAGAAGTAATCCACAAAAAACTAAGTAAATTATGAGTCGTTCACTTAAAAAAGGTCCATACATCAACGTCGCCCTTGAGAAGAAGATTCTCGCCATGAACGAGAGCGGCAAGAAGACTGTCGTAAAGACATGGGCCAGAGCTTCTGTAATTTCTCCTGATTTCGTGGGTCATACAGTAGCTGTACACAACGGTAACAAATTCATCCCTGTCTATGTGACTGAGAACATGGTGGGCCACAAGCTCGGTGAGTTCTCTCCCACACGTCGTTTCGGTGGCCACGCTGGCAACAAGAAATAATGACAGGCACCTAACCATTAATTATTAATAGCAAAAAATGGGAGCTAGAAAACATAACATGGCTGAGGCTATCAAGCAGGCCAAGAAGAACCAATACTTCGCCAAGCTCGTTGGTGTGCCTTCTTCTCCGCGTAAGATGCGCTACGTAGTAGACATGATACGTGGTATGGAGGTAAACAGAGCTCTCGGCGTACTGCGTTTCTCGAAGAAGCAGGCTGCTGCTGACGTTGAGAAGCTGCTCCGCTCTGCCATCGCTAACTGGGAAGTTAAGAATGACCGTAAGGCAGAAGACGGCGAACTCTATATCTCTAAGGTCTTCGTTGACGAAGGCGTGACAATGAAGCGCATGCGCCCCGCACCTCAGGGTCGCGGCTACCGCATCCGCAAGCGTTCAAACCACGTGACGCTGTTTGTAGATACCAAAACTAATGAAGATTAAATAAGTAACAGAATGGGACAGAAAGTTAATCCAATAGCCAACCGTCTCGGCATCGTCCGTGGTTGGGATTCAAACTGGTTCGGTGGCAAGAGCTTCGGAGACAACCTCGTTGAGGACCAGAAAATCCGTAAGTACTTGAACGAGCGTCTCGCTAAGGCCAGCGTTTCACGCATCGTCATCGAGCGCACACTGAAGCGTGTGACTATCACCATCTGCACTGCCCGTCCGGGTATCGTCATTGGTAAAGGTGGACAGGATGTTGAGAACCTGAAGGAAGAGCTGAAGAAGCTTTACAAGAAGGACATACAGATCAATATCCACGAAATAAAGAAACCAGACCTCGACGCTAATCTCGTCGCTAACTCAATCGCTCGCCAGGTTGAGGGCAAGATAGCATACCGCCGCGCCATCAAGATGGCTATCCAGAATACCATGCGCGCAGGTGCCGAGGGTATCAAGGTTCTTATCTCTGGTCGTCTGAACGGTGCCGAGATCGCACGCTCGGAGATGCTGAAAGAGGGACGTACTCCTCTGCACACCTTCCGCGCCGACATCGACTACTGTAAGACAGAGGCTCTCACCAAGGTGGGCATACTCGGTATCAAGGTATGGATCTGCCGTGGTGAGGTGTATGGAAAGCGTGACCTCGCTCCTAACTTCTCACAGGAGAAGCAGGGCGGCAACCGCGGCGGTGGCAACCGTCAGGGCGGACGCAGGGATCGCAAGAGAAACAAATAATCCTTAAAAAGCAAGAAATTCAATGTTACAGCCAAAAAGAGTAAAATATAGAAGACCTCAGGATGGGCGCGGCAACAAAGGCAACGCTCACCGCGGTACTCAGCTCGCTTTCGGTTCGTTCGGCATCAAGACCCTCGAGCCAAAGTGGATTGACAGCCGTCAGATTGAGGCTGCTCGTGTAGCTATCAACCGCTATATGAACCGTGAGGGTCAGGTGTGGATTCGTATCTTCCCTGACAAACCAATCACTCGCAAGCCAGCTGACGTGCGTATGGGTAAGGGTAAAGGTGACCCAGCAGGATGGGTGGCACCGGTAACCCCGGGACGCATTCTCTTCGAGATTGAAGGAGTTTCATTCGACATCGCCAAGGAGGCTCTCCGCCTCGGCGCTCAGAAACTGCCGGTAAAGACAAAGTTTGTTGTACGTCGTGATTACGATAAAAACGCTTAAACTATGAAGATTAAAGAAGTAAAAGAACTCGAAACCAAAGACTTGGTAGAGAAGTTGGAGAACGCACAGGCAGCTCTCGATACACTGAAGCTGAACCATCAGGTTTCTCCACTCGAGAATCCATCACAGATTAAGGCTGCTCGTCGTGACATCGCACGTATGAAGACAGAACTCCGTTCACGTGAACTTAACAAATAATAATGGTCCAGATGGAAACGCGTAATTTAAGAAAGACAAGACAGGGTGTAGTTACCAGCAACAAAATGGATAAAACCATTGTTATTGCCTCTAAGTTCAAAGAGAAGCACCCAATCT
>JAEEHW010000017.1 GCA_016281055.1 Prevotella sp. | reverse complement strand
CCGTTTGGCACAGCCGGACCTATTGATATGCAGTGGCGCAGCATAGGTGAGAAGCGTCGTGCCTTCTGCACGTGCTGCAGCACCTCGGGGTCACCGCATGATATTATACCGCTGATGCCAGCCATGTGGCAGCGGTACATTATGTCTTTCTCCGTAAGCATGTGGGTGGCAGGTATCGCCACCGCACCTATCTTGTGCAGGGCTACCATGGCATACCACCATTCCACCCTTCTCTTCAGTATCAGCATCACACGGTCGCCCTTCTCAATGCCTATGCCTTGGAAGAAGGCAGCGCACTGGTCAGTGATGTTCTTGAACGCACCGTATGTTATATGTTTAACCTCGCCCTGGTCGTTAGTCCACAGCAACGCCTCCTTCTCAGGCATTATCTCCGCCCATGCGTCTATGACGTCATAGCCGAAGTTGAAGTCTTCAGGCACATTTACCCTGAAGTGCTCCATGAAATCATCATACGAGGTGAAATCCTGCTGGCTGAGATATTTTCCTAACATAGTCCCTCCCCCTCGTATTCCTTAATCCTGCGTCTGAAGTCTTCGCTTATCTCTACGGAGATATTGCGCACGGTGTCAATCATTACCATGACGGTCTCTGAATAGCACTTCACCTCGCCGGTACGCTCGTTGAGCGCTCGCTGCAACAGTGTAAAGCTCTTGTTGCCAAGGTGTGTCACGGCAGTGTCTATCACTATCTCGTCAGGGAAAAAGACTGGCGATATGAAGTTTGCCTCTATGTGCACCACCACTGGCGCCATGCGGTCGAAGATGTCAGTGCCTACCACATCGTTGAAGTAATGCGTCTTACACATGTCAAACAAGGAAAAATACACCGAGTTGTTGACATGGCCGAAACGGTCAACGTCTGAGAATCTCAGTTGCGCCGGCATTCTGTGGTGGTAGTTTATTTCCTGGTTATCCATCTTGCATGTTGGTCGTTTGGTGTTGATTGCACACTTCTTGCACATTTGTGCAGAGTGTGCAATTCTTTCTTTTTTCCAAATGCAAAATTAGAAATTAATGAAATATTTATGGAAAAAACAACAAGAAAAGTTACCGAAACGTCGTTTTAACAAGATGAAACGTCATTCGTTCATTAGCCATTTGCACACTTCAACTTTGCGTGTGCGACTGACCACCACCCTTGGCGGATTGTTTCCCTTGAGCAACAAAAGGAGTTTTCCGTTCTCTATATGCTCCGTACCCTCCACCTGCTCGAGTGGAAGTATGAATTTGCGGTTTACGCGCATGAATCCCTTGCCCAGCATCTCCTCCACCTGTTCAAGGGTTTTGTCTATGCGGTACGAGTTGCCGTCGAGCAGTTTGAGATATGTGTTTTTCTGTTCAGAGACGATGTAGCGCAGTGTTGACACGTGTACTATGCGCTCGCCGTGCAGTGTCTTCACAATGATGCGCGACAGTGTGTTCTGCTTCTTCGTCCAGCCGCCGGTGGGTGTCAGCAGTGACGACGACTTCCTCAGTCGCATGGCTTTTGCCAGTGCCTTTGTCAGGTCATCCTCCTGTACGGGTTTTATCAGATACGACAGGCTGAGGTAATTGAATGCAGTCAGCGCATACTCTTCGTGTGAGGTGACGAAGATGACAGGCACGTGTTTCGGTGCGCTGTCGAGGGCACTGAACACCGCTCCGTCGCTGAGCATCACATCCGTGATGATGATGTCAACGTCGTTGTGCTGCACGAGATAGTCTCTGGCGTGCTCTGCCGTGGTGAACGGTCCAATAACCTCGAAACCGCTGTCATATCCCTCGATGATGTTGCGGATAGAGTGATAATTGTATATGTCAACCTCAAAGACAAGTATTTTCATACGTCATTGCGCATTTGTTCTTCTATGTGCAAATTTACAACTTTTTTTTCATAAGTGTGTCTATAATCAGAAAAAAAATATTATCTTTGCATTCTGTGAACAAAAAAAACATCATATCAATCGCCATACCACTGTTTCTACTGACCGTAATATGCATAGGGAGTATCTTCGTGCTGAAATACCGGCCGGTGAAATTCCTGTTCCGCCATCCGAAGCCGAAGGCCATCAACTCACGGCCACGGATATGGCCAAGCCGCGACCTGCAGGAAGGCAAGCCATTCAGCACCGACTATGACGGCATAGACATCTCGCTGCATCAGGGTTGCATACGGTGGAAAGAGATTGACAGCATAAAACCGAAGTTCATATACATCCGCGCCATGGGGCGCAAGGCACGCTATGACTCGCTGTATCAGCACAACCTTACGCAGGCTCGTATAAGGAAGATACCCGTAGGCACATACATATTCTATACCCACGACATACCTGTGCGCGAGCAGTTCCGTAAGTTCATTGCCGCCGCACGCAAAGAGGAGCAGGACCTGATTCCCGTGATTGACGTGGAGGAACTCAGCATATCTGCCGACGTCAACATAAAGCAGCTCAAGGACAGCGTGATGCTCCTGTCAAGATACATGAAGCAGTTCTACGGCAAGCATCCCATGATATACAGCAATCAGAATTTCTATATCAAGTACCTTGCACCCGAGCTGAACCGCCACACCCTGTGGATAGCCAACTACAGCCGCCGACCTGTGATAAGTGGTGCAAGGCCCATACTGTGGCAGCGCAGCGAAAGCGGTCACGTGCCGGGCATATACACATCCGTCGATCTTGACACCTTTATTAATGGAGGCAGCATAAAGCACCTCATACTAAGATAATTTGCCTGGCAGGTTGCAGGATTGGATTTTTTTTCTTAACTTTGCACTACAAACCATTAAATTAAATATAACTATGTACACAGACATTACAAAGACTATACGCTATATCGGCGTTGACGACACAGACATAGACCTCTTCGAGAGCCAGTATGTGGTGCCCGAGGGAATGAGTTATAACAGCTATGTGATTCTTGACGACAAGATTGCCGTCATGGACACCGCCGACGCACGCAAGGGCGCCGAGTGGAAGAAGAACCTTCTGGCTGTGCTTGACGGCAAGCAGCCCGACTACCTCGTTTGTCACCACATGGAGCCTGACCACGCTTCGCTCATCGGCGAGATGATGCAGCAGTATCCTGCGCTGACCCTCGTGCTGTCTGCACAGGCTGTGAAGATGCTGCCGAACTTCTTTGACGGCGTGGACTTTGAGGGCCGCCTGATGGTGGTGAAGGAGGGCGACACGCTCTCGCTCGGCAGTCATACGCTGCAGTTCATCGGTGCTGCCATGGTGCACTGGCCAGAGGTGCTGATGAGCTATGAGACAAGCGAGAAGGTGCTGTTCTCTGCCGACGGATTCGGTAAGTTCGGCGCTCTTGTCAACGAGACCGACGACTGGGCTTGCGAGGCTCGCCGTTACTATTTCAACATCTGCGGCAAATACGGCGTACAGGTGCAGAACGTGATGAAGAAGGCTGCCGGCATAGACATACAGGCCATTTGTCCGCTGCACGGTCCGGTGCTCAAGGGCGAGCCGATGGCTGAGGCCCTGAGACTGTATGACATCTGGAGCAAGTATGAGGCAGAGAGCGACGGTGTGCTCGTGGCATACGCCAGCATACACGGTGGCACGGCGGCGGCAGCAGAGAAGGTTGGCGACATCCTCAGGCAGATGGGCTGCCCGAAGGTTGTAGTCAGCGACCTGTCGCGCGAAGACCTTGCAGAGGTCATTGAGGATGCCTTCCGCTATCCTCGCATGGTGCTCTGCGCCTCCAGCTACGATGCGGGAGTGTTCCCACCGATGCACGACCTGCTCTATCACCTGCAGATAAAGAACTACCAGAACCGCACCATAGCACTGCTTGAGAATGGTTCGTGGGCACCTACGGCCGCCAAGACCATGAAGGGTCTCATCGAACCGATGAAGAACATCACCCTCGTGGAGCCGGTGGTAACCATCCGCTCACGCATGAAGGAGAGCGACATCCCTGCCATCGAGGAGATGTGTAAGAATTTATTGGGGGAGTGATAGAGGAGTAGAAGGGGAGTGAAAGGGGAGTGATAAGGACATTACGTTTTGGCGAATACAATCAGTCAAACACATTTGTCCCTATCACTCCCTTTTCACTCCCCTTCTACTCCTCTATCACTTCCCTTTTCACTCCCCTTCTACTCCTCTATCACTTCCCTTTTCACTCCTCAAAATCCAAGCAAGAGCGCAGTGACGTGAACGGGCGCACCTTGCCGTCAGCCACGGCTACGTGGTCGGGATGCACGGCATAAGCCTTGAGAGAATCGAAGTCCGTGAAAGTGCTGTCAAGCATCACGTCGGCGTTTGATGTGGAAAGACGGCCGTCGGCCACCACCTTGATATCTACAAGTCCGGGAATCTTGCCTGCAAGACCCTCAAGGCCGGCTTTGATGCCCTGACGGGCTGCTTGTTTCTCCTCTTCAGACAGTTCTGGGCGCAAGGTCCATAAAATAATGTGTTTAACCATAATGAAATAGCGTTTTTAGATGATATAATTACGTAATTAGTGGCAAAATTACAAAAAATTTATCATTTTTTCCGTTTTTTCTTTGAGTATTCGAAAAAAAAACGTAACTTTGTCACGTCAACATATAAATTCTAACACCTAAAAACGCTATTATTATGAAGAAACTATTTACAACGCTATTCATAGCAATGCTCACTATGGTGGCATACGCCCAGTTTGACCCTGACCCAACAATGCTCACCTTCAAGACTTTCACGCAGGGCAACAATCCTTTGGTTTTTAACTGTGACAACATGTTTATGTATGTTGTTGACAACAAGGGAAAGATGGAGTGTGACGAACACATACGTACCTTCAAGGACGGAAAGCGTTTCAACACACGTCTGAAAACACAGGGTACTACCAACCGCCAAAGCCAGATTTTCCTCAGCATCAAGGCGCTCGGCACGCTTACACTATATGCTTCTTCAGCATCAAGCGAGGCTGACCGACAGATAGTGATACTGAAAGGTGCGAAAGACATCGTCACCGACGTGGTGGAGCAGAGCAACAAGCGCCCTATCGTGGTCAATATAGACAAGGTTGGCGAGTATCAGATTTCATATCCTGACGGTGCCATCAACATCTACGGCATAAGGTTTGTGCCGAAAGTGCCGGAGATATCCGAAAATCCGGAGGAGAAGAAATAATCAATTCGGAACTGTTTGGTTATTAATAATATAAGGGGGGCGTTGTAATATACGCCAGATTACACTGTAAAAGCAGCCATATTACATGCTAATATGGCTGCTTTTACAGTGTAATACGATAGCTTTTACAACATGCTTTCAAAACACATGAAATTATAATACAGAATTTGTCTAAAATGATTTGTGAAAAATGTCATTTCTTTGCAGATAATTATTTTTTTATTACCTTTGCATTGGTTTATTTACTAATTGAACGTGACCAACTGTAAACAATAATCAAATCAAAACAATAATTTCTCAGAAACGTATGAAACACGTAACAATTATGTCAGCGGCCATAGCAGTGTGCTCGCTCTTTATGCCGGCAGCAACGTCAGCGCAGCTGCCATACCAGAATCCCAGTCTTACGGCTCATGAGCGTGCCGTCGATTTGTGCGGAAGGTTGACGCTTGAGGAGAAAGCCTCGCTCATGCTCGATGCATCGCCGGCAATACCGCGACTGGGAATAAGGGAGTTCCAGTGGTGGAGCGAGGCCCTGCACGGAGTGGCAAATATGGGTAACGTCACAAACTTCCCCGAACCGATAGGCATGGCTGCCTCTTTCAACCAGGACCTTATATATAAGGTGTTTGATGCCACGAGTACCGAGGCACGCGCCAAGTGGAACGAACTGCATCGCAAGGGCGGTGAGGTGACGCGTTTCCATGCACTGTCTTTCTGGACACCAAACGTGAACATCTTTCGTGATCCACGCTGGGGACGCGGACAGGAGACATACGGCGAAGACCCATACTTGACCGGCGTGCTCGGTTCGGCAGTGGTGCGCGGACTGCAGGGTCCGGAGAGCAGCAAGTACCGCAAGTTGTGGGCGTGTGCAAAGCACTATGCCGTGCACAGCGGACCGGAATGGAGCCGCCATACGGCAAACCTCACCGATGTGTCGGCACGCGACCTGTGGGAGACTTACCTCCCTGCATTCAAGGTACTCGTGGAGGATGCCAAGGTGCGCGAGGTGATGTGCGCCTATCAGCGATATGACGATGAGCCGTGCTGCAGCAACGGACGACTGCTGCAGGACATACTGCGCGACGAGTGGGGCTTCAAATACCTGGTGGTGAGCGACTGCGGTGCAGTAACCGACATACATGCAAACCACAAGACATCGAGCGATGCCGTACACTCAACGGCACGCGCCACACTGGCAGGAACCGACGTGGAGTGTGGTTTCGACTATGCTTACAAAAGCATCCCCGATGCCGTGAAGCGCGGACTGATAAAGGAGTCGGAGGTTGACAAGCACGTCATCCGCCTGCTCGAAGGACGTTTCGACCTCGGCGAGATGGACGACCCGTCGCTTGTGGAATGGTCGAAGATTCCTTCAAGCGTGCTCGAAAGCAAGGAGCACCTGGGCATAGCACTCGAGATGGCCCGCCAGTCAATGACACTGCTGCAGAACAAGAACAATGTGCTGCCGCTCAAGAAGGGCGAGAAGATTGCCGTCATTGGTCCTAACGCCAACGACAAGCCAATGATGTGGGGCAACTACAACGGTGTGCCTACGACAACCGTTACAATCCTTGACGGCATCAAGGCCGTGAACAAGAACGTGGTTTACCACCAGGGATGCGACCTTACCGACGAACGCATCGTGACCGACCTCTTCGACCAGCTCTCTTTCGATGGAAAGAAAGGTATCAAGGGTACATTCTGGAACAACACCGGACGTGAGGGCAAGCCCGTCACGACAGAATACTACACACGTCCGTTCTCAAAGACCACCGCAGGCAACTACCAGTTTGCACCCGGTGTGAACCTTGAGGATTTCAGCGCACAGTATGAGACGGTGCTCAAGCCGAAGAAGTCGGGCGAGGTAGTCATCAACGTGGAGTCGGTGAGCAATTTCGACGTTTATGTGAACGGTGAGAAGAAGGTGGAGCACAGCACATGGCGCGTTACTCCTACCCGCACGCCTATCCAGGTGGAGGCCGGCAAGGAGTACAAGATAGAGATACACTTCTCACACATCCACACCTATGGTGCAAGCATCAAGGTGAACATAGGCACGGAGTCGATAATCAACTATGCCGACATCATAAAGAAACTGGACGGAATAAACAAGGTGGTATTCGTGGGCGGCATTGCCCCATCGCTTGAAGGCGAGGAGATGCCAGTGCAGATAGACGGCTTCAAGGGCGGCGACCGTACCAACATCGAACTGCCGGCCGTGCAGCGTAACTTCCTGAAGGCTCTCAAGGCTGCCGGTAAGACCGTAGTATATGTCAACTGCTCTGGTTCAGCCATTGCCCTGCAGCCAGAGACAGAGAGCTGCGACGCCATCCTCCAGGCATGGTATCCAGGCATGGTGGGAGGTACCGCCGTTGCCGAGGTGCTCTATGGCAAGTACAACCCGGGCGGCAAGTTGCCGGTGACATTCTACAAGAACTCAGAGCAGCTCCCCGACTTCGAGAACTATGACATGAAGGGCCGCACCTACCGTTACATCTCTGACGGCACGGCGCTGTTCCCATTCGGTTACGGACTGTCATACACCACATTCAACATAGGCACGGCATCGCTGTCCGCCACTTCAATAAATGCGGAAGGTTCATCAGACATCAAGGTCACCATACCTGTTGAGAACGCAGGCAAGATGGACGGAACGGAAACTGTTCAGCTTTACATCCGCAATCCTCAGGATCCGTCAGGTCCCCTCATGCAGCTCCGCGGCTTTGAGCGCGTCAGTGTCAAGGCAGGCCTGACCGCCAATGCAGTGATTACGCTTAACGCTAAGTCCTTCGAGTGGTTTGACGAGGCCTCAAACACCGTCCACACCAAGGCAGGAAAATACGAGATTCTCTATGGCAACAGTTCTGCCAAGAATGCCCTCAAGTCAGTGATGGTAGAGGTGAAATAATCAGTGATGGTAGAGGTGAAATAACGAAACAGAAACCCTTTCATCCCAAATCGGTCGTTAGGCCGATTTGGGTTTATACGAAAAAAAGCACTTGCGACAATCGCAAGTGCTTTTTCGTAGCGGGAGGGGGTCACGATCCCTCGACCTCCGGATTATGAATGACTGAAAGTGAATGTTTGTTTTTTACTGTTTTCTTTAAAAATTATGAGATAAACATACTAAATCTGTGTAATTTCTATAGATTTAGTACAAATATCTTACATTTTTTTGTTTGTTCCAATAAAAAGTGTTACCTTTGTGACGTAGATAAAGACAATTATGGATAAGCAAAAAATTATAGGACGAGAGTATGAACTCAAAGAGATGAAACGATGTGTAGAATCAAATCGTTCAGAGTTCGTAGTAGTTTATGGACGCCGGCGTGTAGGAAAGACATTCTTGGTTGATTATTTCTTTGATGGACAATATGACTTTTCTTTCGTTGGTGGCCACAAGCTGAAAAAAGCAAAACAACTCAGTAATTTTGCAAAAGAACTGAAGAAGGCTGCAGGACTAAAGAAACAACCTCTGCTGTCTTCATGGGAAGATGCATTTGATGCGTTGGAAGAATATCTTGAATCTTTGCCAAGGGATAGACGCAAGATTGTGTTCATTGATGAAATGCCATGGATAGATACTCCGAAGTCAGAGTTTGTTGAAGCTCTTGAATATTTTTGGAATAGCTGGGGGAGCCGACGCAATGACATAGTGTTTATCGCAACTGGTTCTGCTTCTTCGTGGATGATGGATAAACTTGTAGAAAACAAAGGTGGACTGCATGCTCGTCTAACTAATAATATCTATGTTCGGCCATTTACATTAAAGGAGACAGAGGAATATTTGTTAGACAAAGGTATAATTTGGGATCATTACAAAATATTACAGACATATATGGTCATGGGAGGAGTTCCTTTCTATCTGAGTCTGTTGAATCCAGAGGAAGACCTAATAGCTAATATAGACCGTTTGTTCTTTCGCAAGAATGGTGAGCTTGCAACAGAGTTTGACGAATTGTATGATGCCATATTTACTGGTGCAGGCAAATACCTTCAGATAGTTGATTTGCTTTACAAACATAAGGAAGGCTTAATATTCGATCAAATAAGGGAAATTACGAAAATAGAAGGAAAGAGGCTTACAAAATTGCTGAGGAACCTGGAACGTTGCGACTTTATCGTATCATTCTCTCAATTTGGTAATAAATCGAAAGGTAAGATCTTTCGTCTGTTGGACTTCTATACCTTATTTTACTATAAGTTCCTGGCAAACAATGATTCAAAAGATGAGTTATGGTGGACGCATAATTTCAGTTCTCCTTCTGTCCTTTCATGGCAAGGGCGTTCTTTTGAATTAGTATGTCTGCAGCATATTCCACAGATACGTTTCAAACTTGGCATTTCGGGTATTTCAACAAGTGCTTCATCGTGGAGATATCTGCCAAATAAAAATAATAGTGAGGAATCTGGAGCACAGATTGATTTGGTGATTGACAGAAATGATCATACCATCAATGTATGTGAAATGAAATTCAGTGTTGGTATGTATTCAATAAATAAGGAATATGAGGCAAAAGTTCGTGAGAGAATGAGTCTTTTTCAGGAACGAACTAAGACAGTAAAATCCATAGTTAGTACTTTTATTACAACGTATGGAGTTGTGAATGCACATAGTCATAGCATAGTACATAAAGAAATCATGGCAGAGGATTTGTTCTGTATATGAAGAAAAGAAGCATCTTTATAAAGTATGTTTCGGAAGGTAATATTTTGAAACGAAAAAAGCACTTGCGATTGTCGCAAGTGCTTTTTCGTAGCGGGAGGGGGTCACGATCCCTCGACCTCCGGATTATGAATCCGACGCTCTAACCAGCTGAGCTATCCCGCCATCCATTTATTCTGCCACTGTGTGGAGACAGTGGGAATCGAACCCACGACCTCTTGCATGCCATGCAAGCGCTCTAGCCATCTGAGCTATGCCCCCATGATAAGCTGCTTCTCAAGGCAAACAATGTTGTCTTTTGAAAGCAAAAAGGTCGCCTTTTCGAGTTTGCGGTTGCAAAGTTACGAAGATTTTCTGAATTGTGCAAGTATTTCTTGTGTTTTTTTCTTCGTTTAGGTGAAAATAAGTGTTCATTTGCTGTCTTTATGCTGGTAAAGGGTGAAAAAATAAGTCCCGGAGCCTTTGTTTCAGGCTCCCGGGACTTTCCTTGTAGTTTAGACTCCAAAGACTCTCTCCGAGCCCTATGGAGCATGAATATTGTTCAGGTGATTAGTTCTATGAAAACTTTTAATTGTCTGTTGTCTAACCAATCACATTTGTGTTAGTTCAGTCTGAATGGTATCGCGAGTGTGTATCTTACTCGTGACACTGTGCCGCTCTGTACGCCCGGCATCCATTTCGGCATGCCTTGTATCAGTCTTACTGCTTCGCGCTCCAGATATGGGTCGCATGATTTCACTGGCGTGACGTGTGACACTTTGCCGTTACGCTCTACTATGAAGCTGACGAGCACACGGTCTTGTGCGCCAAACTCCTTGGCGATGGCTGGGTATGTCTTGTTTTCTTCAAGATATTTTGCCCATACGGCTTTGCCGCCGATGACGTAAGGCATTTTCTCAACTTTGTCGTAAACCTGCGGTCCGTCATCAAGTTTGCTCACTTCTTTCTGCTTCTTCACAGCATCGGCGGTGGCGAGTACGCGGTTTGATGTCTTGTCTTCTACTTCTCTGTCGCCGCCTGAGAGGTTCTGTGATACGTAGCCCTGTGATTTCTCAATGTTTGAGGAAGGTACTATCGTTACCATGTCTCTTCCGGCACCGCCGCTGAATGGAGGCAGGCTCTTGAAGAATTCTGTTATCTCTTGCTGCATGTCATAATCGATGGTGCTACTCATAACAACATCGGTTACTTTGCCGTCGTCACCTATGAAGTAGTAGATGTTCTGTTTACTGTTGAGGATGCGACCATACTCGTTCAGTTTCTCTTCTATGACTTCGGCATTCTGCGCGCTGCATGTCAGTGCTGCCAACGTGAGGCAGACGGTTAAGAGTAATTGTTTCATGTTAGTACCTATTTTAGATTGAGAAAATCCAAAAACGAAATCACCGCAAAGTTACTTTTTTTAATCTAATTACCCAAATTTTCTCTCCCTAATTATGCAGTTTTTACAGTAAAATCCTCAAAACAAGCTGTTTTTGTAAAGTACAAGTTACATTTTTACAGTACTTTTTTTCAGTCATAGCGCAGTTTGCGTTCTTCAAGGGTGTTGTGCTGGTCGGTGTATGTCAATATCAGGGTGAAGGCTTTGTCAGGGTCGATGCTGATGGTTACGGTGCCGTAGTCCATCTTCATGCCGTATTTCGGCAGTGTGTCCATGTTACCCTGTTCGTTTATCACCTCGCCCTCGGTGCAGTACTGCTCTGTGACGATGCGTTTCATGGCTTCGTAGAAGTCGAGGAACTTGCTGAACTCCTTTTCCTGCGGAAAGCGCAGGTCGAGGCTTGTCATCTGACCGGTGTGTACGCCGTAATTGAGCACGAGTGTGACGGCACCGCCATTGAAGTCACCCTGCATCAAACGTTTGCCCTTGGGTGCTTTTGCCGATTCTGCAGACAGTGTATAGCCTTTCTCTTTCAGTGCGGCGGTGAAGTCATCCACCGACATTCCCATGGTGATGCCCATGAACTCCATGTGTTCCTCAGCCTGTGCCGCGAGTGTCAGCAGAAGGCAGAATAATATATAAAAAAGTTTTCTCATAGGTTGTATTTTTGTGCAAAGGTATATAAAAATCATGAAAAAACGCATAAATCTTTTGTGATTTAATGAAAAAACAGTAATTTTGTCGTGACTTTTATGATAACCTTATATAATAATGGCAAAATACGAAAGCAAAGTAAAGCAGATAGCAGCGCCTGTGGAGCAGGTGTATGCAATGTTGAGTGACCTTGAAAACCTGCGTCCCATCATAGACGGTGCAAAGGATAATGACGCAGTGCGTGCCCAGATAGAGGCAGCAGGACAAGACCCTTCCATGCTTGACAGACTGCAGGATGTGCGTCTGACATCTGACAGCATTGCTATCCCGGCACCTATGGTTGGCGAGATATCACTGCGTATCTGTGAACGTGAGGAGAACAAGTGTATAAAGTTTGAGACGGAGCAGTCGCCTGTTGCTGCCAACATGTGGATACAGGTGTTGCCTTCCGAGGGTGTGGGTACCAAGATGCGCTTGACGCTGAAGGCTGACCTCAACCCAATGATAAAGATGATGGTAGGCAGCAAGCTGGAGAGTGGCGTGGATAAACTTGCCGATATGCTCGCCATGCTGGCTTATGCCAAGAAATGAAAAGAAGAGAACGTTGAAGAATAGTATTCGTAAATATGCAGTCATTGCGTGCGCATTGCTGATGTCGGCATGTGTAGGCGAGGTGGTGGGTGAATACTGCACCCATCAGTGCTATTATGTGATGGACTTCCAGTATGGCCACACTACGTCACATCTATATCCTGCACTTAATTCCACCAATACCTTCGCCATCATCAGCGTGTCGTCAAACGGTACGGCGTACAAGCTCAATTCCGAGAGATACGGGGCATCGTCACAACAGGAGAACGTCAGCGAGTCTCTGCTCACGCAGCCATCACGTCATCTGGGACTGAACAACGGGCTCATCGTTGGCCGCTCCTCTTTCCAGGATGACCAGTTGTATGTATTTGACAGACAATGCCCCAACTGTTTCAATGATAATCATCGCGCCAACTACCCTCTGCGGTTCAAGGATGCGCTTAACGTGGAGTGCACTTCATGCCAGCGTGTATATGGACTGCTCAACGGCGGGGTAGTGGTATCAGGAGATAATGGCGAGAAACTGTTTCGCTATCATGCATCATACGTAGGCACAGTGTTTAAGGTGCAGAATCCGCAGTGAGTTAAAAAACGTAAAAACATTTGCTCATCTCAGCAAATATGAGTACCTTTGCATTCGGCTTTTATCAAGCTGACACACGGCTGCCGCAATGGTGGAATTGGTAGACACGAGGGACTTAAAATCCCTTGACCCGAAACGGTCGTGCGGGTTCGAGTCCCGCTCGCGGCACAAAGAAACAGTTCATGATTTTTTGAGCAGAAACTATTAACAATGAACTGAAGATGACTATGGATGAAAGATTCATAAAAGCAAGAATAGTCACGGCAGCAATGTTTGCCGTGGCTATTCTTGCTTTGTCGTTTACTGCCTGCACAAGCAATTCAAACGGTTTCTCCATAGAAGGACGATTGCTCAGCATGAACCAGGCGGACTTTTATGTATATAGTCCCGACGGTGCCATACAGGGCATAGACACCATACATGTGCAGGGCGGTCGCTTCGTATATGAGAAAGCCATGACACAGAAGGGCACGGTGGTGATAGTATTTCCAAACTTCACTACATTACCAGTGTTTGTGGAGCCCGGTGCATCAATAGACATCGACGGCAATGCGGCACATCTCTCCGCTACGGAGATAACTGGTACGGACGACAACGAACTCTTCACCCAGTGGCGTAAGGACACAGAGAAGATGTCGCCGCCGGAGATGAAGCGACAGGCTGAGCATTTCATACATGACCACCCTGAAAGCACTGCAGCGCAGTGGCTCCTGTTGGAACATTTCATAACTTGTACGAAGCCGGACTACAAGAAGGCGCGCATATTGCTCAAGGAGATAATGCAGAAAAGTAACGGCAGTGTGAGTGCCATGCGACTGATGACGGCAATGAACAGCATCGGAGAACTGGGCATGGGAGACAGGCTGCCGGCATTTACCGCAAAGGATGTCAATGGCCATCAGGTTTCCTCTGCATCGTTTATGCAAGGCACTTCAATCATCATGTTGTGGTCGTCATGGAATTATGAAAGTCAGAACATGCTGCGGCAGGTGGCATCAAACCAATCCCATGCCGCTGACTCGGCAAAGGTAGGGAATGTGCTTACCATCTGTCTTGATGCTGACACGGTACAGTGCATGAGAAGCCTTCGCAACAATAATGCTACGGAACTCACCACCATCTGTGATGGAAAAATGTGGGAGTCACCGTTGTTGCGTACGCTGGGACTCAACAATATACCTGACAATCTGAAATTGAAAGACGGCAAGGTAGTATCACGCAGCGTACCTACCAACGCTTTGTTGAAACACTGACCAACAACCATAAATCAGAAAGCAATAATCAAACAATATGACAAGAAAGTTTCCTATAATCTATGTATTCGTCATGCTCATGGCAGTAATTGCCTGCAAGCATGCTCCCAACGAGGTGGCAGAGGACGGACGCTATATTGATACCATACCCATGATGGTGCAACAGATAAAGGAGTGTTCGAGGCTCTATACTGCCGAGTACAAGGTTCACAAGATTGTAACCCACAGCGATACTTCGCAGGTGTCGGCCAGTATATTGGGAAAGAAAGTCAGCGTGCAGTTGCCTGGAGGCAGACGCAAGGTGGCGATACCCATCGATGCCACACTGAAGGCTTACATTGATTTCAGCGAATTTTCTGACGAGGATGTGCGCAGCGAAGGCGGCAAGGTGTATATCAACCTGCCAAACCCACATGTAGTGATGACATCTAGCAAGATAGACCATGATGGAATAAAGAAATATGTCTCTATCATACGCAGTGACTTCTCTGATGAGGAACTGGCATTATATGAGAAGCAGGGACGTGAGAATATCATCAGCGACATTCCCAATCTCGGCATACTGTCCACTGCACGTCGTTCGGCAGCCACGCAACTGTTGCCGCTAATCTCCATGCTCGGCATAAAGCAGGAGAATATTGTCATATCATTTGTAGAACCAAGTGAAGAGAAAGGAGGACTGACATGGATAATGGATTGATAGAGAATGATCAGAATATTCAGAGTACTCCGAATACTCCGAATGATCCGAATACTCCGAATATTCAGAATACTCTGACCACTCCGACCACCGACAATGACTCTATCGAGCAGGAAGAGGTGCAAGTTGAGAAGAAGCGTGGCCTGTTGCTCGGCATTATCGCAGGATTCTTCAAACTGATATGGTGGTTGTTGCGTATGCTTTGGAAACTGCTCAAGGGAATGTGGCGCCACAAGATTGTATCGCTCATATTCATGGCACTTATAGCTGCAGCTGTCGTGGCAGTATTGATGGTGCGCTGCACGAGGGAGTCAGATGCACCATTCGGCATAGACTTCGGTATCAACAAGGGCATAGAGATAACTCCCAATGTGCTGACAGAGGTAAAGAAGATAGGTCAGTGGGAATTCCTTTCAATCAGTGACGAGGAGATGGTGGATACCGTCCGCAAGGGATTCTTTACTGATGATGAACTCATCCGTATTTATTACGGAACGCTGCGTATAGGCATTGATTTCTCGCAGTGCGAGGGTGAATGGATTCGCACCGACGGAGACTCCATCATCCTTGATTTGCCACCAGTGAAACTGCTTGATGATGATTTCCTTGATGAAACACGCACACAGCCGTTCATCGAAAGCGGAAAATGGAGCAACGCCGACCGTCAGGCTCTGGCAGAGCGTGCCAAGGCAGCAATGAGGCAGCGGTGCCTGACGCCAGAGAACATGGAGCGTGCGCAGAAGACTGCAGACATGCAGGTGAGGTTGTTCCTTGAGAAAATACTGAATAAAAAAAACCAATAAAAATAAATCAACTTATAACTTAACTTAGCAATATTATGTACGACAAAGAAAGAGGACTTTACATTGCTCACTGCGAGGCAGGGGCGCTGTCGATAATAGGCAAGATGGCCAATCGTCATGGACTAATTGCCGGTGCCACGGGTACGGGTAAGACAGTAACGCTGCAGGTGATGGCAGAGACTTTCTGTCAGGCTGGCGTGCCATGTTTCATGGCTGATATGAAAGGTGACCTGAGTGGTATATCACAGGTAGGCCAGATGAGTAGCTTCATAGAGAAGCGTATGCCGGAGTTTGGCATAGAGAACCCAGAGTTCCAGGCTTGTCCGGTAAGATTCTTTGATGTCTTTGGTGAGCAGGGACACCCCATGCGCGCTACCATATCACAGATGGGACCACAGTTGCTGTCACGTCTCATGGGACTTAACGAGACTCAGGATGGTGTGCTTAACATCGTATTCCGCATAGCCGATGAGCGCGGACTGCTGCTCCTCGACTTGAAAGACCTGCGTTCCATGCTCGACTGGGTATCAAAGAATGCCAAGGACTATACCACGAAATACGGTAACATCTCGGTGCCTACCATCGGTGCTATACAGCGTGCGCTATTGCAGTTGGAGAACCAGGGTGCCGACAAGTTCTTTGGTGAACCGTCATTTGACATCTTCGACCTTATGCAGACAGAGGGCGGCAGGGGTATTATGAATGTGCTGGCTGCCGACAAGTTGATGCTTCAGCCAAAGCTCTATTCTACATTCCTTCTGTGGCTGTTGTCTGAACTCTACAGCACTTTGCCGGAGGTAGGTGATCAGGAGTTGCCGAAACTCGTATTCTTCTTCGACGAGGCACACATGCTTTTCGATGGTACGTCGAAGGCTTTGCTCGACAAGATAGAGCAGGTTATCCGTCTGATACGTTCAAAGGGCGTAGGCATATATTTCATCACTCAGAGTCCTGCCGACATTCCTGAAATCATACTGGGACAGCTGAGCAACCGTGTGCAGCATGCTTTGCGTGCCTATACTCCGAAAGACCAGAAGGCTGTCAAGACGGCTGCTGACACATTCCGTCCTAATCCGTCATTTAAGACCGATGAGGCCATCATGAACCTTGAGACTGGTGAGGCACTTGTCAGCTTCCTTGACGAGCAGGGTGCTCCGTCAGTGGTACAGCGTGCCAAGGTGTTGTTCCCATTGTCACAGATAGGTGCAGTGAGTGAAGGTCAGCGTATCGACATCATCAAGCGCAGCAACATCTATGGCAAGTATGACACGCCGGTGGATCGTGAGAGTGCTTTTGAGCAGTTGCTTGCCGAGACAGAGAGTCAGGCTGCCGCCGCTGCTGAAGAGGAAGAGGCAAAGAAGGAGGCAAAGGAGAAGGCTAAGCCCGGACTGATGAAGAAGATATGGAAGGGCATCATAACAGCTATCACCGGAACTTTAGCTGCCCTTCTTGGTACATACGTCAGTGATAAGATTACTGGTAAGAAGACAAAGTCGAACACTTCAATCACCGGACGTGTAGCAAAGAACGCCACAAGTTCTGTGACACGAACCATTACCCGTGACATTCTCGGAAATTTGATAAAGTAATTTGATTTTTGGGAGTTAAGGGGAGTTAGAGGGTAGTTACCCTCTAACTCCCCTTAACTCCAATATATACGTTTCATCCCCTCCCAGTCTCGAGCAGCGCCTTTTCGGCATTGTCAACACGCTCGAAGTGGAAACCGTCAAGCAGCGACTGCATCAGGGCATTGATACGGTCGTTGCACAGGTTGCCTATGCTGCCCTCGTGAGTGTGGTGTATGTCTTTGTTTGGAGTGAAGTTGCCGGCCTCGATGTCGAGTCCCACCTTCTTGTAGGCATCACGGAACGGCATACCCTCGGCAGCCAGACGGTTCACCTCCTCAACAGAGAAGATGGCGTCATACATCGGGTTGTCCAGAATGTCGCGGCGCACCTCCATCTTATTAATAATGTAGGCAGTCATGCGCAGGCAGTCGAGCAGTTCGTCGAAGGCAGGCAGGAACACCTCTTTTATTATCTGCAGGTCGCGGAAATATCCGCATGGCAGGTTGTTCTGTATCATCGTCACCTGTGTAGGCAATGACTGCAGTTTGTTGCATTTTGCCCTGATGAGTTCAAATACATCGGGGTTTTTCTTGTGCGGCATGATGCTTGAACCTGTGGTGCACTCCTTCGGCAGTTTCACAAACTGGAAGTTCTGCGAATTGAACATGCAGGCATCGAAAGCCATCTTTGCCATCGTGCCGGCCAGTCCGGCAATGGAGAACGCCACGTTGCGTTCCATCTTTCCGCGTCCCATCTGCGCATACACCACGTTGTAGTTCATGGTGTCGAAGCCCAGCAGGTCAGTGGTCATCTGTCTGTTCAGCGGAAACGACGAACCGTAGCCGGCAGCAGAGCCCAGAGGGTTGCGGTTGGTCATGCGGTATGCGGCCTGCAGGTAGAGCATATCGTCGGTAAGCGACTCGGCGTATGCGCCAAACCACAGTCCGAATGATGATGGCATGGCTATCTGCAGATGTGTATATCCCGGCATCAGCACGTCTTTCGTTGCCTCGCTCTGCTGTATGAGTTCGTCGAAGAGAGACTTTACCTCTGTCACCACCTCACGCAGACGTGCGCGGGTGAAGAGTTTAAGGTCAACGAGCACCTGGTCGTTGCGTGAGCGTCCGGAGTGTATTTTCTTTCCCATGTCGCCCAGTGCGCGTGTGAGCATCAGCTCCACCTGTGAGTGCACATCCTCGATGTCGTCTTCGATGACGAACTCGCCTCGCTCGCAGATGTCGTATATCTTGCGCAGTTCCTTGAGCAGCAGCGGCAGCTCGTTGTCAGCAATCAGTCCGATGCTGTTGAGCATGGTGATATGCGCCATGGAGCCCATGACGTCGTACTTAGCCAGATAGAGGTCCATCTCGCGGTCTCTGCCCACTGTGAAGCGCTCTATCTCCTTGTTTATTTCAAAACCTTTTGACCAGAGTTTCATTTTTTATAGTTGTTTTTTATGGTTGTCGGAGTTATCAGAGTAATCTAAGTACTCCGAATATTCCGAGTACTCCGAATACTCGGAGATTAATCAGAGTGCAAAGTTAGCAATTATTTTTCAGTTGTGCAAATGTTTTTTATGTTGCGTGGGTGGTGTTGTTCTATCTCTGTTCTGAGAGTTGTCATGTCTATATGTGTGTATATCTCTGTTGTTCCGATGCTCTCATGTCCGAGCATGGCCTGTATGGCTCTCAGTGAGGCACCTCCTTCGAGCAGTGCTGTGGCAAACGAGTGTCGCAGTGTGTGTGGTGATATGGTTTTCTTTATTCCTGCCTGTATGGCGTATTGCTTTACCATGATGAGTATCATGGTGCGTGTCAGGTGTGCTCCCCTTCTGTTTAGAAACACGTAGTCTTCTTCGCCGGGCTTTATCTTCATCTGCCTGCGGTCGGCATACCACAGATGCAGTTCCTTCAGCGCCCTTTGCGATATTGGCACGAGGCGTTCTTTCGCCCCTTTGCCCATGATGCGTATGAATCCCTCCTCCTCATATATATTAGAGAGTGTCAGCGTGACGAGTTCCGACACGCGCAGTCCGCACGAGAACAGTGTCTCTATGATGGCCCTGTTGCGGTGTCCTTCCCATTTCGTCAGGTCTATGGCTTGTTCCAGCATGTCCACCTCTGTGGTTGACAGCACCTCCGGCAGGTATTTGTTTTGCACCGGCGACTCAAGCAGTTCGCTGGGGTCCTGGTCTATGTATCCGTCGAGTGTGAGGAAATGGTAGAATGCCCTTATTCCGCACAGTATCCGTGCGTGTGACGAAGGCGCAATGCCGAGGTCGTGCAGTGATGCCGAGAATGTCTCGAGGTCGTTGAGTGACAGTGTTGTTATATCGCGCCCTTCGTCGCTGCACCATGTGATGAGTTTGCCCACATCGTGCATGTAGGCTTCCAGTGTGTTTGGCGACACACCCTTGAGCAGTCTGAGGTGCCGGCGGAAGCGTGATATGAAGTCTGTCATATTCTTTCAAGGTGGGTTCTTAAAAAAACATCCCCCGCCGTGATGACGGCGGGGGGGTAGTTTTTTGATTACAGTTTTCAGATTAGATAAGACCAGCACCAGCCTTGAACTTGGCAACCTTCTTTGCAGGGATAGTAATCTTCTCACCTGTACGTGGGTTCTTACCTGTGCGAGCTGCACGCTCAGCAACACTGAAAGTACCGAAACCGATGAGCTGAACAGCGTCACCTGCCTGGAGTGCTTCCTTAACTGACTCGAGGGTAGCCTCGAGAACTGACTTTGCCTGAGCCTGAGAAACCTCAGCCTTCTCTGCAATCTTCTTTACGAGTTCTGTCTTGTTCATGATTTACGTAAATGTTTAAATTAGTACTAATTTATAATACCGTTTTTAAATGTTTGAATTAATTATACAATGCAAAGTTAATATTTTTATTCTATATTGCAAGCGTTTTTATGAAAAAAATGCATAAAATCACGAAAAAACTGCTATTTTGCGTTATATTTCAAGGTTTTATGGCCCTTTTTTTGTAATTTTGTGCGTAATTATGAGACAAATACCAACGATAACGAAAAATCTGCTCATCATTAACGTGATATGCTATTTGGCATACCTCGTTTTGGGTGGAAGAGGCATCGACCTCAATGATATTTTCGGTCTGCATTATTTTCAGGCTACCGATTTCCGTCTGTATCAGGTTGTGACATATATGTTCATGCATGCATCGCTTGAGCATATCTTTTTCAATATGTTTGCCCTGTGGATGTTTGGCAGTGTGATAGAGCGCACGTTTGGCGAGAAGCGTTTCCTTATATATTATATGGTGTGCGGACTGGGTGCTGCATTGTGTCAGGAAATAACTCAGTTCATACAGGTGTATTCCATTATGGCAAGTCTGGGAGCCACGATGTCCGACATGATGAATCTCACCGATATAGATCGTATATCACTCAATGCCCTCACTACCGTGGGCGCTTCGGGCAGCATCTATGGCATACTGTTGGCTTTCGGCATGACATATCCGGAGGAGCGTATGTTTATCTTCCCACTGCCCGTGCCTATCAAGGCCAAGTGGTTTGTCATCGGTTATGCCGCCATCGAGGTGGGACTGGCACTGATGCAGAACGGTGATGGCATAGCCCATATGGCTCACCTCGGGGGTATGCTCTTCGGTTTCCTGCTGCTCAGGGTTTGGCGCAGGACGAAGCCGGGTTTCAACGGCTGGGACGGCTACGAGGTGAAGGATGACTCCAAGACAATCCTCGGCCGCATACGCAGCTGGCTGCACCTTGACAAGAACAACGATGCTGACGACGACCTGAAATACGGACACCGCAACACTACCTCCGACCGACAGAAGGACTGGGAATACAATGCCCGCCGCAACGAGGAGAAGAAGAAAAACGAGGAGGCGCAGAAACAGCGTGAGGCTGAGATAGACAAGATACTCGACAAGATACGCCGCTCGGGCTACTCATCGCTTACCGAGGAGGAGAAGAAAAAACTGTTTGACAAATGAAGAAGAAGTTCCGTCGCCTATGGGCTGTCATAATGCTGCTTCTGGTGGTGGCACTGCTCATGACGGGTTATGCCGGATGGCTCAACCCCAATAAGTGGTCGTGGCTGGCAGTGGCCGGCTATGCCTTCCCCATAGCATTGGTGCTGACGGTGGCATCGCTCGTGGTGTGTGCACTGATGTGCAAGCGCCTGCTGCCCATACCATTCGTGGGACTGCTGCTGGCATACCAGCCGGTGACGCACTATTGTCCGTTGCACCGTTCGCAGCAGACGCCGAAGGATGCCTTCAAACTACTTTCATACAACACCTACAACATGGGCAAGGGACACATGGAGCCCGATGACCGCACGGAGAAAAACAAACGTCTGATACAGTATATCGCCAACAGCGGTGCTGACATAGTATGCCTGCAGGAGGCTCCGCTCGGTTTATGTCCCGACTCGCTCGTAAGCCACTGGGCGTATGTGGACTCTATATGTGGCAAGGGAGGCAGCCAGATAGTGATATTCAGCCGTTATCCCATATTGCGCAAGCAAAAGATACACTATGACACCAAGGGCAACCTGACCGGAGTGTTCTGGCTCAATAAAGACGGCAGGGAACTGATAGTCATCAACAACCACCTGCAGACCATGGGATTCAGCATGAAGGAGCGTCGCGACTTCGGCAACATGATGCATGGAGAGCGCAAGGAGAAGGAATACATCAAAAGTACGTCGCGCACCATCGTGGGCAAGATTTTCGAGGCATCACGCATACGCGCACACCAGGCTGACAGCGTGGCTGCATTCATGCGCCGTCATTGCAGCACGCCGATGATAATATGCGGCGACTTCAACGACATACCGCAGTCATACACCTGCCACACCATTTCCAATCCGGGAAAGGGCGTTGACGGCAAGAGCATGGACATCAATGACTGCTATCGCAGCACGGCATTCGGTCCGGGATATTCCTACGGACATTTCGGCATGAGGGTGAGGATAGACAATATACTGTGTACGCAACAACTGACGCCATACAACTGCAAGGTGGACAACAGCATAAGCAGTTCAGACCACTATCCGCTGACGTGCTTCTTCACAATGCAGTGAGAAGGGATGCGCCATCAGCGCACGAAACCGAGAACCCACTGCACCGCGCCGACTATCATCTCTGCCATGCGGACGGAGAGAACGTGTATTTCACCGTCTGACTGCGCCTTGTAAAACAGTATCAGTGCACCGATGCCGATGATGAACGCCAGCGGCTTCACGTTAAACGATATCACGCCGAGGCGCAACAAGACGACGATGGCTGCCAATACGGCGATGCAAAGAAAACAAATGATGGTATAGGTCATCAGTAATACAATTATAATTGTTTATTCAAGTTTTTACGCCATACAAGCGTAATGTATTCATTCCTTATCTTATTTACTTCTTAATTCCAGAATACAAAGGTAAATCATTTTTCTCGTTTTACAAAACAAAAACTACTTTTTCCTATTCATTAGTCTAATACATTTTTTTGTTTGTAGAAGAAGAAATATATGAATAATTTCTATTGAATACCTTCATAAACAAATAAACGGCAAGGAATGACATTCATTTCATTCCTTGCCGTTATTGTATGTTCTCCTTTCAAATAATGTTTTCTCAGGGGTGATGAGTTTATTTCAGATAGGCCGTCACTCGCTTTATGCGGCCTTTTATCTCCTGTGCGTTGGTTACGAGGTTGTAGATAGGACAGCCCCTCTCCGTGTCTGCCACCAGCTGGCGTATCTCTGCCTCGCTGCGTGGACTGCTGATGATTACGCGCATCTGTATGTCGGTGGGATAGAGCGGTGTCTGCTCAAAGCCCTTGCGGCCGGAGCGCGGGTCAAACTGTGCGGTGAGCGATACGTTCA
The DNA here is from genome assembly GCA_016281055.1 of Prevotella sp. Lineage (GTDB taxonomy): Bacteria > Bacteroidota > Bacteroidia > Bacteroidales > Bacteroidaceae > Prevotella. The sequence goes on along the minus strand of JAEEHW010000017.1, from coordinate 13,591 downwards.
GCGTGTCGAGCGCTATCTTGTTGCGTGCCGCCGTGCCCTCCGCCACGTGGGTGAAGCAGGAACCGAGCAGTCCGACGTGGCTCTCCACTGCCGTGGGACCGAGGTCGTTGCCGCCGAAGAACAGCGGATGGTCTTGCAACACACGGTGGTGGCGCACCTGCAGCACCGTCACGCCTGACGACGGATTGATGAATGCACTTGGTCCGTCGGGATCGAGGTAACTGTCGCTCTGTGCCGGGGTGTAGGGGTTCTTGCGTGAGTATGGGTAGTCATAGGCATAGCCGCCAAACTTCGACTTGTCGGGGCGCTGTCCGCTCTCGCGCAACTTGCGGTTTGCCTCGCCCTTGCGTGTCTCCCATTCTATGAACTCGCGCAGTCCTGGCTGGTATGTGGGAGGTATCACCAGTTCGTCGGCACTCTTGTGGTATTCCAATACGGTGTTCACCTTGTGGGCGCGTATTGAGAACTGATACAGCGGAGAGTTTTGCTCGGCAAGCAGTCGCAGTTCCTCCAGCTGACTGTCAGATGCCGGCGAGTCGATGAAGATGGTGTAGTCCAGTCCCCAGTTCTGCAGCGATGGTCCCGTCTGCTTGATGTTGATGGCGAGCGAGTCGATGGCGACGCCCTTTATGGCGGCCTGTGTCACGTAGCTGTCTATGAGGTCGCCCGCAATGGCTGCGATAACATGGTCGGGAGTGCCTATGCCGAGGTCGAAGCCGCCGTTGTTGTAGCCGCTGTCGTTGAAATACTCATGCTCGCGAATTATGACGTGGCGTGTGCCGGCACGCTGCTCCGCCGTGGCGAAAGCCTTGATGGTTATGGGTTGCAGTGCGCTGGTGGGTATGGCGCGAAACTGCTCCACTGCCGCCTTGCGTCGCTTCAGCAAGTCGCGGAATGACGGTGCGCTTTTCGCTGCCTTCTTATACCATGCAGCATCCGTTATAGCCTTGTTGAGTCGCTGGTCGTTGTGCTGGGCCTGTGCCGCACCTCCCCAGAGAGAGAGGGCGGTCAGTGCAATCGCAAAAGATGTTATCCTGCTCTTGTTCATGATTTTTCTCCTTTCTTTTTTAATTTTTCACTATTTACTTTTCACTATTCACTTTTCACTATTCACTCTGAGTGTAGCGAAGTTGACTGCAAAATTACTCAGTTTTCCCCACTTGCACAATACTCAATATACGGCATTCCGCATACCATATATATAGTATGCCCTGTGAAAATGCATTATGACTTAAACCAGAAAAAGTTGTCACTTTAGGAAACAAAAAAGAAAGTGACAACTTTTTCTGGTTTAAGTCAAGTGACTCTATGCCTTGGCTAGGTGTATTATTTTGAAACAGTGTACTCTGCTTGCGGCACGGTGACATAGCCCTCGGCGGTGAGGGTATTGTAGTGGTATATGCCGAGGCGCACGCCCTTCCAGTTGCCGCGGATGGTATAGAAGGGATTGCCGGCCTGGCGGAATGTCGCGCCGTCGGTGCTGTAATGGAAACGATACTGCCTTGCCGGCATGTCGAAGGATATGCGCAGCCACAGTCTTTCTGCATCGTCAACGGAGCATATCAGGGTGTCGGTCTCCGTAGGCGGCGTGCCGTCTTTCTGCTTGAAGGTGGCGAGGGTGCGGTATAGCTTCAGGCTGCCGCCTTCCTTCCTCACACCGAGCAGTTCGTTGGTCTTGCCCATGCAGACGATGCCTGCACGGCCGCCTTCGGCAAGGTGGGAGAAGTCAAGTTCTACCGTTGCCTCGCTCTCGTAGCCCATAGCCTTTTGCGTCAGGGTGTTTCGTGCCTTGATGAAACTTTCGGCCTTCAGCGCATGGAGCGTCAGTGCGCCGGGGTTCTCGGTCAGCGACCATGCCTCGTCCACTGGGTTGTGGTTCCACTGCCACTGCGGCGACAGCTGTGCACCGGCGAAATCATCACTTGTCTGCGGCAGCGACGGCTGTGTTTGGGGCAGTGGATTGCTCCAGGCGGCTACGGGTTCGCCGATGCCGTCGCCGTCGGTGTCGGTGCCTATCTGCGGCCAACCGTCATGCCACGCTACGGGTTGCAGGTGCACCACGCGCCCCAGTGCCTCCGTTTCCTGAAAGTGATAGAACCACCATGCGCCCTGCGGCGTGTCCACCAGCGCACCCTGGTGAGGCCCGTTCACGGCGGTGGAGCCTTGATGCAGCACCACGCGCTTCTCGTAAGGGCCGTAGATGCTTTTTGAGCGCAATACCGTCTGCCAGCCTTCGCCCACGCCGCCCTCGGGGATGGAGAGGTAATACCATCCGTCGCGCTTCAGGAATTTCGTTCCCTCTGCCACCGGACCGGTATATATCGTCACGCCGTCGTCAAGCAGCGTGCGGCCGTCCTCGCTCATGCGGTGCAGTATTATAGGTCCGGCGCCGTGCTGGCTGCGGCCGAGGTATGCCTTGCCGTCGCTGTCCCAGAACGGACAGGGATCTTCCCATTTCTCCACAGCCTTCAGGCAGTGCAGAGGGCTCCACGGGCCTTCGGGCTTCACAGCCTGTGTCATGAACAGTCCCTCGTGGGGCGTGCAGAAGAATATCCAGTATTTGCCGTCGTGGTAACGCAGGGCCGGAGCCCACGAACCGCCGGCATACCGCTCATTGGTGTCCCATCCGGGCAGGTCAAGGCGGTGGTACACCTGCGTCAGCACGCGCCAGTTCACCATGTCGGTGCTTTCAAGAATCTGCATTCCCATGAAGTGGAAGTCTGATGCCACCATATAGTATTTCTCCCCCACGCGGATTACGTCGGGGTCGGAATAGTCAGCGTTGAGCACAGGGTTGCGATAGGTGCCGTCGCCCTGGTCGCCCCAGTCGAGCGGCGCTGCCAATGAGAGGAGCGGCGCAGCGAGCATCAATGCACAATGCACAATGCACAATGCATAATTCTTAATGCACGATATATAATTCATCATTCTTTTTTTTTAGTTAATAGTGAAGAACGAAGAGTGAAGAGTGAAGAATCTTATTCACCCTTTGACTGTATCTTCTCTGCAAAATATTTACATTCTTCATCTGTATTCTTTATCTTTCATTTTATATTCGTCCGCATGGTATTCTTCACTCTTCACTCTTCACTTGAAGCGCCCCGCGCATCACTTTCATTTTGCAAAGTTAAGGAATTTTCTGCAGATAAAAGAATTTATTCGCTTATATTTGCGAGTTAAAGAAGAAATGATTACCTTTGCAGATTGTAAAACAGACACAATTATGAGATTAAAGAAACTTTCTTCGCCTTGGGGCTGGGTACCCACGTTGTATTTCGCAGAAGGACTTCCCAATGTACTTGTCACAGCCGTGGCAGCAGTGATGTATATGCAAATGGGACTGACCGACACTGAGTTGGCATTATATACCGGTTGGCTCAACCTGCCGTGGATTATCAAACCGCTGTGGAGCCCGTTCATTGACCTGCTGCGCACCAAGCGCTGGTGGATTCTCACCATGCAGATACTCATCGGTGCATCACTGGCAGGCGTGGCGTTCACGCTCAACACGCCGGTATGGTTTCAGGGCACCATGTGCTGCTTCTTCATCATGGCATTCGCCAGTGCCACGCACGACATATCCGCCGACGGATTCTATATGCTCGACCTTGACGAGCATACGCAGACATATTTCGTGGGCATACGCAACACCTTCTACCGCTGTGCCGTGATATTCGGCAACAGTGTGTTGGTGGCTATACCCGGAGCACTGCAGGTGATATTCCGCAACAGGATTGCCTTCACCTGGAGCCTCGTATTCTATGGTCTGGCGGGACTGTTCATCGCCTTCTGGCTGTGGCACGGCTATGTGTTGCCGCGCCCGAGTTCCGACCGAGGCAGTGGTGATTCCGCAGCAGAGGTATGGAAAGGACTGAAGGCCACATTGCTTACGTTCTTCACCAAGTTCCCGGTGAAGCCTACACTCGTGGTCATCGCTTTCCTGCTGCTCTACCGTTTCCCTGAGGCACTGCTCAACACCATGACAAAGACGTTCCTCATGCGCCCCAACTCAGACGGTGGCCTCGGTATGTCACCGGGAGAATACGGACTGGCCTACGGCACCGTGGGACTTCTCGGACTGACGCTCGGCGGCATACTCGGCGGCATACTCGTAAGCCGCGACGGACTGAAGAAATGGCTGTGGCCACTCGTATGCGCCATAACACTGCCCGATGCCGTGTATATATACCTTGCATACGCCATGCCAACCGCTGCCAATGCCTTCGGACTGACACTCATCAGCACATGCCTGTTTGTAGAGCAGTTCGGCTACGGACTGGGTTTCACGGTGCTCACCCTGTATATGCTGTACTACAGTCAGGGTGAATTCAAGACCTCGCACTATTCCATCTGCACTGGCATCACCTACCTTGGACTGATGCTTCCGGGCATGGTGTCAGGATTCATCAAGGATGCCGTAGGCTACAAGACATTCTTCATCATCGTCATGATAACATGCGTGATAACATTCGTAGTAACGGCACTGCTGAAGATAGACCCTAACTTCGGAAAGAAACAAGAAATGGTGGCTGAACCTGAAGCGGACACAGAATAAAGGAAAAAAGGAAGACTTTTAGAATAATTAACAGTTTTTGCCGGTATAATCTTGCTGTTATGTCGTATAATATATAGGATATAACTAATAAAAAGATAAAGGCAGATGAATAAAAAAAAATTCGTAACTCTTCTCCTTGCTTTCTTCGCTATAGCAGGGCAGGCAAAGACCTATAAGACCATCAAAGCCCCCGTGGCGATGGCTTGTGTGAATGTGTATCAGGGTGAACTGAAAGCCCGTGAAGTCATCTTCAGGGATACGGCAACAACCGTGCATTTCACTATTGACTATCCCAAAGGAAGAAGTTTCAGCATCAATGGCACTAGTTATCTGTTGGATCAGGACGGCAACCGCTATGCATTGCGCTCTGCTGAAGGGATAACACTCAACAAATATGGAGAGTCAACGGGAACGAAAGACTTCACGCTCCATTTTGAACCGATGCCCAAACAGGTGCAGGTGTTTGACTACATAGAGGGTGACGGCGGAGGTGCGTTCATGCTCTTGGGTATTCATGACAAGAAACACGAAATCAAGGCGCCGACGATGCAGGAACTCTCTGCAGCCAATCCATACGCCATACCTCAGGATTGGTTCAAGACCGACACCATCACCATACGCGGCCGCATTGAGGATTACAATGCAGAGCGCTTCGGATTCACATCATTGGAGTGTTATTATCAAGACGTCTTTGATAAGGATGATGCCACACTGGTGCTCAACATCGAGCCTGACGGCACGTTCTGCAAGAAATTCCAGGCAAGCTATCCCATTCAGCAGTCTTTCCATACAAGAAATACCAAGGTTGGATTCTCTGAAATTCCTTTTTTCGCCCGTCCCGGCGAGACTATAGACATCACCGTCCGCAAGAATGCAATCGGAAGGTATGAATGTATATACAACAGCGGCAGCAGTCATGACGTGCAACGCTGGCTGCGTAGTGAAGGGATGTTTGGTAACCTGGCCTATCCGCTCTATATGTTCAAAGGCAATTTCGCTGAGGCCAACAAGAAGGCAGATGAAATATGGAATAACATGATGTATCGCCTGCACATGGAAAGCCAGCGCAACCATTATACACCGATGGAGGTGCAGATGGCCCTGGCTGATGCGCAAGTGAACTTTGCCTATGGAGTGATGAACTATGCCATGTATCGCAACGACGACCTGGAGAAACAGGAGAAGCGCGATGGCGTATATCATAGAGAAATTCTCGACAGCGCTGAGTGGTTGTCGTTGAAAGATTACAAGAACTACACAGCCTTGCATCGTATCGATTTTGACAATCCACTGCTGATTGCAAACAATAATTATCCTATTCTGCTCAACCGCATACAGTTTGCCGAACCTGTGTACAAGCGTAAATTCCAGGGAATGATAAATGAGCATGGAGCATACGAATACACATCAAAGAATGTCATCAAGATATTGGAAAACAATCTTGCCGCCCTGCGCGACTTAATGGGCAGCAACCATGACAACATGATGGTGCAGCTTTGCGTTTACAAGGAAATGCTCAGCGATTTCAACGATTGGCGAAACAATGAGGACGCCGTTTCCAACATTCTCGCCGATACCACAATTACTGAAGAAGAAAGAAAACAAAGGCTCGAGGAAAATGTTTCACTCAGCAAGATGTTTCCTGTTTATGTCTCTCCGCTTACCATGCCTTATATACACCAGAAAGCAGAGCAGTTCTATGCACATAAAATGGCACAGAAAGACCTAGCCACGCCACTGCCTGATGAACCGATAGCCGACGTTATCCGCAAACTTTCTGCAAAATACCCCGGAAAGTTCCTGATGATTGATTTCTGGGGTATGGGTTGCGGCCCTTGCCGTTCAGCCATACAAAGCAGTAAGCAGATGCGTGCCGAGATAGCCAAGCGTGATGACGTGAAACTCATCTTCATAGCCGGAGAGAGAACGCCGGAGGGCAGCGATTCATACAAAAAATATGTTGAGGAATGGTTGGCCGGCGAGGAAACAGTATGCCTCACCGACCAAGACTTCACCCGCATGCAGGAACTCTTCCGCTTCAACGGCATCCCACATTACGAAACCATCACGCCTGACTGCCGCCGCGTCCGCGATGACATCCATATCAATGGCTTCTATAATTTTAAAATGGATTTGAACAGACTGAAGGAGAAGTATAAATAATATACTTCTCTTACATCTTCGCAGAGATGCTTACATTCTCCATGTTGATGCCGTGACTCATGCCGGTGCGCATGAGCGGTTCGGCAGTAAGACCCTCGAAGCGGCAGTTCTTCACGTTGATGTTATAAACATTGTCTGAGTCATCCAGACCATTGATGAGGATGCCGTATTTCGACTTCTTGCAGGTCACATTCTCCATATACACGTTGCGCACGGTCGGTATGTGGCCGCGCTCTGCAATCTCGTTGGGCTCATATACCAGGTTGACGCGCATCACAGCCTCAGCACACTGTCCCACGCGGATGTTGCGCATGAAGATATTCTGTATAACGCCGCCGCGGCAGGTGTTTGTCTTGATGCGCAACACGCGGTCAAGGTGGGGTGAGTCCATGTCGCAGTCTTCTGCAAACACGTTGTCGGCACCACCGCTGATTTCCGAACCTACCACCACGCCGCCGTGGCCGTCCTCCATCTTGCACTTGCGCACGATGATGTTCTTACACGGTATGTTGGCACGGCGACCATCAGCATTGCGGCCACTCTTCAGCGCTATGCAGTCATCGCCGGTATGGAAGGTGCAGTTTTCTATCAGCACGTCCTCACACGACTCTGGATCGCAGCCGTCACCGTTAGGTCCCTCATTATATATATATGCACCGCGCACGGTGAGGTTCTTGCACAGAAGCGGATGAATCACCCAGAACGGAGAGTTGAGCAGATGCACATTCTCTATCAGCACATTCTCGCAGCGCACGAAGTTCACAAGCTGCGGGCGCAGTCCCTTACCCAAACCAAACTTTCGCTCGTTGACGGGTACGTTGTTGTCCGACATTTTTATGAGTTCGGCACGCGGACCTTCCTTTGCCGTGCCCTGCCATTCGTCCACACCTTCGTGGAAGCCGTGGTTTTTTATTCCCTTCATATACCACCAGTTGCCGTCGTCAGAGCCGTTGCCGTTGATGGTGCCCTCGCCTGTCAGTGCAATGTTCTTGCAGTCTATGGCATATACGCACGGCTGATAGTTCCACAGGTCGAGGCCTTCCCAGCGTGTATATACCAGAGGATAGAGAGAACGGTCGAAAGCGAATACGAGTTCCGCCCCCTTCTCTACGCAGAGGTTCACATTCGACTGCAGCGTTACCGGACCTGTCATGTATTTGCCGGCAGGTATTGTCACCTTGCCGCCTCCTGCCTTCGAGCATTTTGCAATGGCCTTGTTGATAGCCTGTTGGTTTTGCTTTGCGGAAGCGTTGGGCTTCACGGCAGCCTTGAAAGTCTTTTCTTTAAACTCCGGAACCTTGATGCGGCTCTCTATCTGGTGATAGGTGGTGTTCCAGGCATTCTGAGCAGCGTTGTCCTGATTCGGCGCCGCCTGACCGTGCATCATGGCCAGGCAGGCAATAAAGCTAATAATAGTTTTTTTCATAAAATAGGCTTGTTAGTGATGATTATTATCTAAGAATAGTTTTCCGCATGCAAAGGTAACATAAAATATTAACCTATGCAACTTTATCCAACATTTTTATATATCATGCGGAAAAATCATTCATTCAGATAATTCCTCATACACTTCATCATTCTTCATTTCTTTCAAGTGCAAATTTACAGTTATATTCCACACGCACCATCCACTCCCCCTTTTTCCTCCCATCTTGTTGCGACTGAGCAATAAAAAAGCTACAGATAACGGAATCCGTTCCGTTATCTGTCACATTCTTTATAAAATGCTGTCAAGTATATGCTTAATATGTTCAGTGATATTCTATTTATTACGAATAAACTTGTGTTTTTTCAGTCTTTTTTTGGCAGTATGAGTTTTTATTTGTACTTTTGTAATCGGCTTCTGAGAGAAATCGGAGGCCACATTAAGATAGCGTAGTGCGCTTTTAGCCTTATCCAATCAAATTCGCCAAATTTGTTACTAAGCAGAAAAGGAAAGAAACGTCACGACGCCCATCTGTTGTATGGAACATGCGCGTATGGCCACCTGCGCCGTATGCCTGGGCATATAACGGCGTGGGTGGTATGTGTTTGATCATTCTTCTGCTGTGGCGTTTGGCGATGCCCGATTGGATAAATGAAACAAAGCGCAACCTCCTGCGCTTCTTGCATCTATAAGGGTATCCACACAATAAAAAGAACTACACTCGTGCACATAGGACAAAAACTTAAAGAAAAGCTCCGACAGGACGGCAAGAGCGTGGTGTGGTTGGCGCGAGAGTTAGGCTGCCACCGCACTAACATCTACAACTTGTTTGAAAAACACAGCATAGACACGCAGTTGCTCATGCGCATAAGCACCATAATGCGCTATAATTTCTTCGACCTGTTAAGCGACGAAACCAATGACCGCATAGATAAAAAGCAATCGAAAGTGTAGCCACGTTTACTACATGTAGCGAATGTCACTACACTTTTTCTTTTTCCTAAACTATTTTTTACATAATTTTGCAATTACAAGACTAACCGTAGTCATATTTATCATCAACTAATAATAACTCTAAACCATTTACGACTATGAAAAAGATTATCATGTTTGCTGCAGCCGTAGCAATTTCCATCGTATCATGCACAACAACAGTGAAAACGGCATCTACAACCGAATTGCCAGCAGATTTGCTCAGTGCTACCGTTGCCGACCTTGAAGTATCGCCAACACGCATCACGTACACCATGACACCGTCAAAAGAAATACAGCGCGGTGGAATTGGCAATGCCAAGCGTGCCGCCATCATGGAAGCATTGGAGAAGTATGACAAGGATGCTGATATATTGGTGGAGCCAGAGTTTGTTATTTCCGTGCAAAACAATTTCTTCTTCAAGAATATCAACAGCATCACGGTAACTGGCCGCCCTGCAAAATATAAAGGGTATCACAGCCTCAACGACAGTGTTTGGTGTAATCCTGTATTCCGTGGTACATACAAGAATAAAATTAGGAAGTAAAATCTAAAACCGAGCAGTTATGAAAAAATTAAGAACCATGATATGCCTTGCAGGATTGTCGGTGGTCATGGTGTCGTGTACCACCACATCGAAAACTGCCAAGACTGCAGACTTTGATGTTGCCACATATAATGCCACGGTTGCCGACCTTGATGTATCAGACCATCGCGTAAGCGTAACGCTGAACCCCGTGCCGGCAGACGTGAACCGTGGAGGCATCAGCAACGTAAAGAAGACAGTGGAAGCCATGGCACTCGAACAAAACGGCAACGCCGATGTGCTCGTCAATCCGGAATTCACTTACACCGTGGAGCGAGGTTTCTTCTCTAAGAAGATAACATCAATGACCGTGACAGGCCGTCCTGCAAAATATAAAAACTTCCGTTCACTCAACGATAGTGTATGGGCAAACCCAACGTTCCGAGGCATAAAGACGAAGTTGAGCACACCGAAAGGCGTTAAAATCACTCCCCTCGTTGGAAACAAACCAGAGCTTGAAAATAACAGAAATATAGAAAATGACAAAAATGAAGCATTGCGCGACGGATTTACGTGGGGAATAGAACTGGGATGTGCGTATAATATCGAAAATGAATTTTTCGATAAGAAAAAACTGATACCAACTGCGTCCATATTACTTGGTTACCACATTGACAATAATCTGTATGCAGGAGTGGGAACTGAGGCAAACTATGAAAGAGAGTATGAGGAGGATATTCTCTTCCAACCTGTATTTGGTAACTTGCGATATTATATTGGAAAAACGGCAAACACACCTTTCGTTGATGCCAGAGTAGGTTATGCTTTTGAACATCTTTTCAAAATATCTGACGTTAAAATGGACGGAGGCTTATACTATTCCTTCTCCATCGGTTATTGCTTTGACAAATTTGATTTATCATTTTATTACAGTATGCAATCTTTTAAATTTACGGATAGATATTACGGAAATGAATATTATAAAAACAAGATTAATCGAATAGGATTGCGCATAGGGTATCGTTTATGACATCGGCTACTAATCGATGGTATTAAACTTATGTTTATCACTTTATAGGGAAGGAGACCAAAACGGTTTTCTTCCCATTTTTTGCATAAGAGTATCTTGAAAACCTTTTATGGTAATCCAATGGAAAATTTAGGCCATAAAACCATCCAAACCGCCAAATTCATACCAAATTTGGCGGTTTGATTTTTTTCTTAACTTTGCAGACATAATAAAATAAGATTATTAATCCGTATCACAGCGCATTTTTTTCGCCCCATATAATTTCCTTATTTTCAAGATGATACAAGGGGTATCGTAAAAGCTATCATATTACACTGTAAAAGGGCATCTTTTACCATGTAATATGATAGCTTTTACAGTGTAATATGATAGGTATTACGAAGCTATAGTTATCAACCGTAAATTATATGCATCAGAACTTGTATTTCATACCCATCAGGAAGATGCCCTGTTCGCCGCCGCCGAGCTCTACGAAACCGCGTACCTTGCTGCCGAACTCAACACCTATCAGCGATACCTGGGCCATGAAGTATGTATTGCTGTAAGAAGACTCGGTGTTATTCTCAAGGTTCTTCTCTTTCTCGAAGTTGAACATCACGCCTGCGGCAACCTTAGAATAAAGGGCAAAGTGGTTCTTGTTTACCCAAGAGTATTTCACTGCCGGCATCACGCTGACGTAGCGGCGTATGCGGTCGCCGCACTTTATGTTGTGGTCAGACTTGTCAACCACGTCCTCGCCATACTGTGCGTAGGTAACGATGCCGCCCACTGCGAGTTTGGGATTGCCGGGGTGGTAGAAGTATTCCACGCCGATTGTGCCCAACTGCTTGTCGTTGGCCCATTCCCTGCCGTTCATGGCATCCCACACACCGTGAGAGATTGCATGACCTATACCGTCGCCGATTAATGAGATACCTAAGCCGTATGAAACGCCTATCTCGTGTTTGAGCTCCTCATTCTGTGCATTAATGTTCATTACCATGAATAATGCAGCTACTGCTGTTGCAAAAAACTTTTTCATAACTAACCTTTCTTTTTATGTTTTACTTTCTTTTTTCTATATGCTTTTGTCGTAAGGAATGTTTGTTTGTTCCTTTTGACGATGCAAAGTTACGCAGTTTTTTGAGTGTAAGAAAAGAATCGCTACTTTTTCCTTCCGTTTCGTTGCGACAACACGCAAAAAAGGCGACAGACAGCGGAAAAAGCCCCGTTATCTGTCGCAACACAATTATATTCAGTATAAATTTGGCAGTTACATTTTTTTTTCTTAACTTTGCAGCCGAACATTAAATCAATATACTATGAAACTTTCAAAAACTATGGGGCAACTGTTTGCAGCACTTTGCCTGTCTATGGCGCTGATGCCAATGAATACTGTGGCAAAGTCTAATCACGACCTCGGCAAGCCGTTCGGCTTCTGCACGCGCACCTCGCGCACCGACAGCAGCAGTGCCTGTGCATACAATGTGACGGGCGGCGGCACATTCTCATATCCCATACCAGAAACAATTCAGAGCGTCAAGGTGCTGAAATCTAACGGTGGCGACATGAAAAAGACTATCAAGAACGCCATCAAGAAATACAGCGTGGTGGTGCTCGACGGCTCCGCAGGCGACTTCATCGTCAGCAGCAAGATAGAACTGAGGGAACTCACTGGCCGCACTGTCATCGGCATCAACGGCGCCACGCTGCGCACGCAGTGGTATGTCACCGACGAGATAAAAACCGCACTCGACAATGCCGGCATACCATGCATGAGTACGGCGGGCGGCACCGGCGGCACGCTGACCAACGGCGCAAGGGTGAGGGAGAAGGCCGAATACAACACACGCCAGACTATCATCAACCTCACGGGCGATACTGCCGAGATCTACCGCGATGCCGGAGTGATGTCGCTGGGCGGATGCTCAAACATCATAATAAGGAACATACGCTTCTATGGTCCCGGCTCCATTGACGTGGGCGGCTCCGACCTGCTCAGCCTCCTTGGCTGCAGAAACGTGTGGGTGGACCACTGCGAGTTTTACGACGGCATGGACGGCAACTTCGACATCACCGCCAGTTCCGACTTCATCACCGTCAGCTGGTGCTCCTTCAAATACACAGCCCATTCCTACATGCACCAGAACACCAATCTTGTTGGTTACAGCGACCGTGAGGCCACGGGCTATCTCAACATCACCTTCGCCAACAACCACTGGGGCGAAGGCTGCCGTCAGCGCATGCCCATGGGCAGAGTGGGCAGGATACACATGCTCAACAACTACTACACCTGTGTGGGTAACACCGCACCATGCATCAACCCGCGAAAGAGTTCGGAGTTCCTCATCGAAGGCAATTACTTTGCCGACGGCATAGAAAGCGCCTTCAGAGCCAACGGCGCCGATGCATTCACATGGACACAGACCAACCGCACCGCCACACCATACGAAAGCACCGCCACCACCGTCACCGTACCCTATATATATAAGGAAATGAGCGTAGAGCAAGTGCCGTCAGAGGTAGGCACCTACGCCGGCGCAACATTACAGACCGCCGATGACTGGAGTGGTCAGTAATTTTAACCCCCTCGGATTCGAGGGGGTTAAAATTTAATGTAGCTATATGATGTATTCACTCCTATCTCATCCTCAATAAAATGTTTTTCGTCGATTTTATTTGGTGATATGGATTATTATTTGTAACTTTGCATTTCAGTTGACTAACAGGCTAAATATACTAACTAATAAAAAAAAACAACTTAAACAATGATGAAAAGCTCTTTTAGAATGGGCTTTAGGCAGTGTGCCGCCATGCTTTTGCTGGCTGTACCGCTGACTATTGGTGCCCAGAGTACGAAGAAGGTGACCGGAACGGTGACCGACGAAAACGGAGAGCCGCTTATCGGCGTCACCGTCATGGCGGTGGGGTCGCAGGCT
>JAEEHW010000140.1 GCA_016281055.1 Prevotella sp. | reverse complement strand
CTAACCGAAGGTTATAATAAATGAAAAATTGCATGAAATTACCTATGTCGTCCTACATCTTTTTGAAGACAACTTAGGAAAACTTGGACAACTTTTTTCTCGCACATCCCTTCTGTCACACAGCTGTTGTCATTGTTGTCTGTGTTGTCTTCTATTCATTTATCAAATTAACTCTCAAAATGACGCATAATTTGCGACATTTTTGACCCGAAAACGTCTGATTCCGCAATCCGTTGTTGTTATCTTCTACATATAATCCTCGTATAATGCGTCATGGCGGTGTTTTTTTTGCGAATGGACAAATAAAAAACTGCAGGATGTTGTGTCATCCTGCAGCTATTATTTTCCTGGCGGAAGGTGAGGGATTCAAACCCCCGATACGCGGTAAAGCGTATACCGGATTTCGAGTCCAGCGCATTCGGTCACTCTGCCAACCTTCCTTATGCTGAAAAAGCTTTTCTCGCTTTTTCAGCATGCAAAATTAATAATTTTTTCTATACTGACAAAATATTCTTTGAAAAATATTTTCTCATGTAGGAAAAACAATTTATTCGGCATCGTCGGCCTTTTCCTTTATTGGTGTAGCCTCTTTCTCTGATGTTACAGTGCTGTCAGACTTTCCAATATAATAATAGTAGTTGCTGTAGCGGTTGTGCCTCCAACTTGTTACTTTCACGAAGTCGAATCTTGCTATCACATTGCCAACGGAGTAACTGCCTATCCACTCGCAGAACTCGCCAGAGAATTGAGTCTCAGTCAATGTGTAATTGCTTATTGCTATGCGTGAACCGTCTTCATATTCCATGAATATTCTGCCGTTGGTGACTTTGTATGTGAATGGACATTCTACGTATCCACCGCTGCTGAAGTAATCGTATTCCACGCCATAGCCGTCAGAGTATCCTTCTCTTGAGAATTGTATATCCACATATTGGTATGAATTCCAACGAGCTGTGGATACCTGTCCTTCCCATACTCCATCAAGAGTCTGCGCAATCTTGTCATCATCACATGAGGTCAATGACAGCATTGTGGCTGCCATGACAAATAGCATTAAAATTTTCTTCATTTCTTAATAGTTATGTTAGTTAATATGTGTTGTGTCTGTCACTTCGTGATGCGGAACCAGTCCACGTCAACCCATCCGCGCACCTTCTTGCCTGGCTGCTCGGCTGCGCAGATGCCTATCTTGGCTCCTATCCACTTGCCTTGGCGCATGGTGAAGGCATTACCGCAGGGGGTGAACTTCTTGCCGTCTTTTGAATAGGCGAAGGTCACGCGTGCCTCGTGCTTGTTGCTGCCTTCCTTGGTCTTGCCGCCTATGTATTCCACCTTCATCTGCATGTATATGTCGCAGTGCAGCGACGGCTGGTAGTCTATCTTGTCGGCAGAGGTGGGGGGCAGTGTGGCAAGCACTTCTATTGTTTCGAGCTTGCCTTTGTCGGCACTCTTGCAGGTTATCTGCTGCAACTGGAACTCGTCGCCCACGCGGCGCAGTACCAGTGAGGAGTAGTCCATGCCCATGCATATTATGCCGCCGTATTGCTGCTCGGCCTTGGCGGTCATGGTAAGTTTCGCTGTTGCTGTGAAATTGTCGGCAGGCGTTTTCTGCAGCAGCAGGTTGCCGGCCTCCCACAGGTTTTTGTATTCTGCACTCTGACGGTGGCAGAACACTCGGAAATATCCGTATGGCGTAGGCATACCGAAGGTCTGGTCATAGTTGGCGTGCCATTGCCACTGCTTGCCCAGTGTGGTGGTATTGAACTCGTCGCTCTCTACGGGGTTCACCACAGGGTATGTGCCGCCCACGTTAGGTTTCTTGTATGTCAGCACCGGCTGTCCACAGTATTTCTCTGTCTTGCCGTAAGCCTTCACCTTGCCTGCGTTCTCGCCCATTACAGGCCAGTTGTCAATCCACTTCACTGGTTCGAGCCACACCACGCGACCATAGGCTTCCTTGTCCTGGAAGTGCAGGAACCAGTCTTCGCCGCTCTTCAAGTGAATCCATCCTCCTTGGTGAGGGCCGTTCACGTTGGTGGTGCCCTGCGCCAATACTGTCTTGCTTTCGTAAGGACCGTAAGGCGACTTGGAACGCATGGCCAGCTGATGACCTGTTGGCACGCCACCGGCAGGACACATTATCCAGTACCATCCGTCGCGCTTGTAGAACTTAGGACCTTCTGCCGTGCGGTCGTTGGTGCCGTTGCCGTCAAACACTATCACGGGGTTGCCTATCTGCTTCATGCCGTCGGCGCTCATCTCACGCACCGTCAGCACTGAGTTGAACTGGCAGCGTGAGTTTGCCCAACCGTTCACGAGGTAGCATCTGCCATCCTCATCCCAGAGTGGTGTGGTGTCTATAATGCCTTTGCCGGGAATGATGCACTTTGGTTCAGTCCACTCGCCGGCAGGGTCTTTCGCCGTTACCACGAACACGCCGAGGTCGGGGTCGCCCCAATATATATAATATGTGTTGTTATGCTCGTTGTAGCGTATTGACGGTGCCCACACGCCGTTGCCATGCTGCGGCACGGCATAGCGGTCGAGCGGCAGCAATGCCTTTACGGCATAGTTGACGATTTCCCAGTTCACAAGGTCTTTCGAGTGAAGTATCGGCAGACCGGGTATGCAGTTGAATGACGAGGCGGTCATATAGAAATCCTCACCACTCGCACCCACGCATACGTCGGGGTCAGAATAGTCTGCATTGATTACGGGGTTGGTAAACGTACCATCGCCGTTGTCGGGCGACCAAACTTCAGACTTGTAGTTCACCGCACCGGTCACTAACGGCAGTGCCAACAAGAAAGCAAAAAGTGTTTTCTTCATTATTTGTAATAAATGTTTTGGCTACAAAATTACAAAAAAATATACAATCTCTTGCTTTGTTGCCGTAAAAAAATGCACGTATTGGTGTCACCAAAGGCAAAAAGACATTTCTTTACAACCTCCATGAACCAATTTTCTACCATCGCGCCACTCTCATGTCATGCTTTGCCAGTATTCAGACCGAATCGTCCGCCATCAAATACGGTACGCATCACGCCGCGTTCACCACGCTGCGAGAGCGCAAGTGCCACATGTCCCATGGTGCGGCGCAGGTTTATCTCCACGCAGGGATGGAGGTATGCCTCATGTTCGCAGTCCACCATCATCATGTCAACGCCGAAGGGACCGTAATATTTGTCCGACAGATGATTTGCGAGTGAGGATTCCAGTGAGGACAGCGCTTTTTCTGTAACCTCTTGGGAAAGGTATTGTGACAGTATGTTCCATTTCTCTTCCTCGCTCATCAGCAAGTTGCCGGTGTATGCGGCACCGTCGGCCTGAAATACCGACAAGCCCTTGCGTTGCAGTTCACCCGTAGCGGTTATCTCATATTCCACGGCAAAGTCAAGCAGCTTGGCGTATTTCTTCTCTACCGTCACATATCCCTGCTGCCTTATCGTGCGCACCACCCAGTTGCGGGTTGCCTCATCGATGGTGTTGACAAATCTCACCCCCCTGCCGCTGCTGCTGTATGGCGCCTTGATTACAATGTCACGGTGCACTTTGAGGAAATCTTCCACAGCGCATATCGTATCACACACCTCTGCAGTTCCCACAGTCCTTTCCACTGCTTTCTGTTCTTCCAGAATCTTCGTTGCCAGTGCGCGCCCCGACAAAGTGCGCCATTCCTCCAGTCGTTCTTCAGTGGGAAGCATCGTCGTCGATATGCCGGCAATGCGCAGCGTTTCGCGTATAGCCATGTTCCATCCCCATGGGCTTATACTGTCGTGCTGGGTAATCCGTGCTGCAGCATCCTTTAAGGAAAGAAACAGCATGTTTTTTTTGTTCTTCAGCCCAAGTGCCTCATAAGCCTGCCTGGCATACTCCGCATCATCCGCAATCACACCGTCGCCGTCATCCGCCCACAGTGCAGGCAGAAATGCAAGGTCGTGACACATCTGTCTTACGTTGCGTGACGGCACGAAGCTCCGGGTGTTCATCGCCAGTGCAATCTCGTGGTCGGGGTTGAACAAATGGTAATTCATATTGGAATGATTGGCAGGCTATGCAATTAGTGTTAATCCTGCATCGTCAATAAGTCCGACAAGGTTGGCACATAGTGGTATGGAACAAGATGGGGCAATAAGTATGTCGGGTATGTATTGCAGCAAGGCTGGGAGGAATGAGAAGTCAGGTTGAACGGTGGTTATCTCAAACACATCCACGGCATTGCCGCCGCCGTTGCTGCGGCCCTGCGATGTCGTTATGAGCCAGCGGCCATCAGGCGAGATGTCAAGTCCTACAGGGAAGGAGTCTGCTTTAATGGAACCAACCACCTTCATTTGTTGTGCATCAACAATTACCAGACTGCTGCTTGAGTTGCATGCAGCGAAAATCCAACGGCCGTCAGGCGAGATGCAGATGGTGCGTGCACCAGGGTTTACCTTGCATGTGGTGAATCCCTGCACACTGGCAGTGCGTCCTAATTCAGAGGATTTCTTGCAGTCAGGCGAGCGTAGCTGGCGGATGCCCTTCAGCAGGTCTGCTATTCTGATGCGCTGCACATAACCGTCGATGTTGCAGCTCAGGTACAGATAATCACCGCTTACAATCATGTGGCGTGTGTTCTCAAGCATGCCGGTAAGCATACCGAGGTATTTGCCGTGCTTCACGTCAACCACTCCGAAACCACCTGCACCGCACATACGGCTGACAAGCAGCAGACTGTCGCCGGGCAGGAAGACGGTGCCGCGAAGTTTCAGGCCGCTGTCAGAATCACGGTCTATCTGGTTCGTCAGACTGTAGTTGAGTATCAGTTTCTTTGTTATGGCAGGGCATGACTCATAGCGCCATGCAAATGGGTCGTTGCCTTCAATGTTGATGATGCCAACGGTGTTGTCGCCCCAGTGTGTTACTGCCAATCGACGGCCATCGTGCGATGTTGTCACCATCTTTGGCAACGGACCGGTTTCCATCAAGCGTACTATCTCGTCTTTCTCTGTATCAATGACACACAGGGCCGACGGGTCTTGTGCGTTGATGTCGAATGTACGGCGATAGTATGGCACCCAGAAATATCTGCCGCCATGTGAGAAGGTGCCTTCCACCGGTTTGCCCAGAAAACAGTTGACATTCTCGAAGTAATGTCTGAAAGGGAAGAACTTGCTCTTCTCTCCCCACAGTTGTGTCTCTGTGCCGTCAAACTTATGGCTGATGACCTTCAGTTTCTTGTGCGTGGCGGCATCAAAGACTACCGTGCAGCATCCTTCGAGGGAGTTGACGTAGTATTTTCTTCCGTCGGGAGTGAAATTCACCGACTTCGGTGAGTCGATGTCAGTGTCGCGTGTGGCTGCATTGCCGCCTTCGTAGTTCTGGTGCTTGGTTATGAGACGCAATGTTAGTTTGCCAGGAATGACAAGGCTGTCGCCTAACGCCGAATGTACCACAGGATAGGCCTGGATGCCTGTCGTACATATCATGGTCACCAAACACAGTGTGAACACATTCTTTATATATCTGCTCATTACTTTAAGGTGGGTTAAATCCCAATATATTTAATTAGTTAATTATATGAATATCATTATGAAATGTCATTATGACAACATAGCAAGAAACTCATCTTCGTTGATGATTTGTATACCGAGTTTCTGGGCTTTCTCCAGTTTGCTCGGCCCCATATTGTCGCCTGCAAGGATGAATGATGTCTTGCTGCTTATCGATCCGACGTTCTTTCCTCCGTTCTGCTCTATTATCTCCTTGTACTCATCGCGGCTGTGGTGAGTGAATACTCCACTGATAACGATGCTCTTGCCTTCAAGCAACGTGCTATGCTGTGTCTGCTGCTGCTCGCTCAACTGCATCTGCAGGCCGTAACTGATAAGACGGTCCACAATCTCTATGTTCTTCGGATTGCGGAAATAGTCAACGATGTTCACAGCTATTATGCCACCCACACCGTCAACCTCCGTCAGTTGTTCGACGGTGGCATTGCGCAGTGCCTCGATGCTCTTGAAATGTCGTGCCAGAATCTTTGCAGTCTGTTCGCCCACCATGCGTATTCCAAGAGCGAAGACCACACGTTCAAACGGAACCTGCTTTGAAGCCTCGATGGCTGCCACTATCTTGCGTGCAGATTTCTCGCGGTTGCCCTCGTAGTTCAGCTGGTCGGGGGTAAGCGTGTATAGGTCGGCAATGTTTTCTATTAGTCCGCGCTCATAATATGTGTCAACGGTTTCTGGTCCGAGACTGTCAATATTCATTGCCTTGCGGGCTATGAAATGCTCAATACGGCCTTTTATCTGCGGCGGACAACCAGTGTCATTGGGACAGTAATGCGCTGCCTCGCCATCCACGCGGCGCAGTTCGGCACCGCACTCTGGACAGTGTGTGATGAAACGCACCGGTTGAGCCGAAGGGTCGCGGCGGCTCTCGTCAACGCCTACTATCTTAGGAATAATCTCACCGCCTTTCTCCACAAACACCCAGTCGCCCTCGTGCAAGTCGAATGAACGGATGAAGTCTTCGTTGTTCAGCGTGGCGCGATGCACACGGGTACCAGCCAGTTGCACCGTCTCCATGTTTGCCACAGGTGTTATAGCACCGGTTCTGCCCACCTGATAAGTCACTTCCTGCAATCTTGTGCATACACGCTCAGCCTTAAACTTATATGCTATGGCCCATCGCGGACTCTTTGCCGTATATCCGAGGTGACGCTGCTGTCGTTGTAAGTTTACTTTTAATACGATTCCGTCGGTAGCAACCGGCAGATTCTTTCGTTCTGTGTCCCAGTAGTTTATGAAATCGAAAATCTCTTGCAAACTATGAGTTTTCCTCATGCCTTCAGAAATTTTGAATCCCCATTTCCTTGCTTCCTCCAGACTTTCATAATGACCTGTGTCTGCTACGCCATCCTTGGAGACAATGGATGGGGTCGGGATGTAATACAGATAGGCGTCCAAGCCACGTTCAGCCACCACACGCGAGTCTTGACTCTTCAGCGTTCCGCTGGCAGCATTGCGCGGATTGGCAAAAGGCTGTTCGCCGATGTCCTCGCGCTCAGCGTTGAGGCGGTTGAACGACTCCCACGGCATGAGTATCTCACCGCGTATCTCAAACTCGTCCGGCCAACCAAGTCCAGGTTGCAATACAAGCGGAATGGAACGTATAGTCTTTACATTCGCAGTTACATCATCACCCTGCACACCATCACCGCGTGTCACAGCCTGTGTCAGTCGTCCATGTTCGTATGTCAACGATATTGACAGACCATCATACTTCATTTCGCAGCAAACCTCAAACGGTTCGCCCTCAAGACCACGGCTCACCTGATTGTACCATTCGGCTACGTCTTGCTCGCTGTAAGTGTTGGCGAGCGACAGCATGGGGTATTTATGTTTCACCTGCTTGAATTCCTTGGTAATGTCACTGCCCACGCGCATCGTAGGCGAATTGGCATCATACAACTCTGGATGGCGGGCTTCAAGGTCTTGAAGCTCGTGCATCATCAGGTCAAACTCCTGGTCGGAGATGATGGGTTGGTTTAGCACATAGTATCGGTGATTGTGTTCGTGCAACTGACTGCGCAACTGCTGTATGCGTTCTTGTTCGGTCATATAGTTGAGTATTGAAAGTAGATTGGTGAAAGTTTTCTGCAAAATTACAAAAAAAAGTTGAAACTTTCAACATTCATCTTTCATCTTTCATTTTTTTTGTGTAACTTTGCATCAGAATAACACGAAAATACCTTTTATGCGAATAGATATCATTACTGTTTTGCCAGAGATGCTTGAAGGATTCTTCAACGAGTCCATTCTTGCACGAGCCCAGAAGAAAGGTCTGGCGGAGATTCACCTGCACAACCTGCGCGATTATACGCTTGACAAGTGGAAACGCGTGGACGACTATCCATACGGAGGCTTTGCCGGCATGGTGATGCAGTGCGAGCCGATAGACCGTTGCATAAGTGCACTGAAGGCAGAACGTGACTATGATGAAGTAATATATACTTCTCCCGATGGTGAACAGTTCAACCAGCATGTGGCCAACGATCTTTCGCTGAAAGGCAATATCATCATTCTTTGCGGTCACTACAAAGGCATAGACCAGCGCATACGCGACCACCTCATCACACGCGAAATAAGCATCGGCGACTTTGTGCTTACGGGGGGTGAACTGGCAGCCGCAGTCATGGCTGATGCCATTGTGCGCATCATTCCCGGTGTGATAGGCGATGAACAGAGTGCACTCTCTGACTGTTTCCAGGATGACCTGCTGTCTGCACCAATATATACACGTCCTGCCGACTATAAGGGATGGAAGGTGCCAGACATACTGCTCTCCGGTCATGAGGCAAAGATTAAGGAATGGGAAATGGAACAGGCACTTGAAAGGACAAAACGTCTGCGCCCAGACCTGCTGAAGTGATTCTTTGAATGTAATTTCATGCTCCACTTTAACTATTAACCAACATGAAACTGGCAAAAGGCTTTGGATGTGTTTCAACCATCATTGGTTCCATGATTATGGCATTGGCGGTATTCTTTGCCGTTGCGTGCTTTATCGCCGACAAAGAAGCCGGTGAGAAGAATCAAGTTCAGTGGGAAGAATACAACAGTCATCTGACAGAAATAGATTCACTTGAAAAAGCTGGTGTGGCTGACTCGATAATATATGAGAAATACCCACGGCCAGTGATTCGTCAGGGAGGCTTTGCAACTTTGTTTGGCGGATTCTTCGCCTTGGTGGCTTTTGCTGTTGGAGCAATTCCGTTTACCATAGGCTTGTTGCTGTACAATAAGAAATCGTAAACTTATTCGCATGAAGTTTCCACCGTCACTCATTCTGTGCATGGCGCTTATTGCAGGCATCATATTGGGAGAGCATATGGCTCTGCCTAATGGAGTATTGTCGTATGGAACAAGCATATCCGCTGTCAGTGCGTGTGTCGCATTGGCGGCGTTGTTTTTGTCTGCGCTGTTGCGACGATACGGCAGGGTGGCTACGGCTTTCATCATTGTTGCAGTGTTCTCCCTTGGTGTCTTTCTGATAAAAAGTGAGCGGAACACCTATACGGTTCCCTATGAGGACAGTATAGTGAGTTTCATGAATGAAAAGCGCAAGGAACTGATAGATACATACCGGCAATGTGGACTGGAAGATGATGAGTATGCGGTAGTGACAGCCATGACGTTGGGCGAGCGCACTCATGTGAGCAGTGACCTCAAGGAAACATACAATGTCAGTGGAGCATCGCATGTATTCGCTTTGTCGGGCATGCATCTGGGCATCATTTATGCACTCCTCGCAATGTTGTTGCCGTGGCGGATGACTGCACATCTTGGACGAATGCGTCGTTTGGCGCAGTTTCTTCTTGCCATGCTGATGGTGTTCACGTTGTGGGCATACGTGATGCTTGTTGGAGCACACCCGTCAATTATGCGTGCTGCGGTGATGCTTACTGTATATACTATGGCGCGCAGGCTGTCACGCCGTCCCGATGGTCTCAGCGTGCTTGTGTTCACCCTTATGCTGTTGCTTGTGATATGGCCCGAATGGCTGTTTGACGTAGGCTTTCAGATGTCGTTCATGGCGGTGACGAGCATTACCCTGCTTTATGTACCAGTAAACCGTTGGCTGACAGAACGCATGCCATACGGATGGAAGTATGCTGTGCCGCGCTTGCTGCTGCGCACCATGCTCATCTCTACCTGTGCTCAGATTGGCGTGGCACCGCTCATAGCACTTTATTTCCATCGTTTCTCTACTTATTTCCTGCTTACTAATCTGCCGGTGCCATTGCTTGCCGCCCTCATCATATATCTTGCTATCTTACTGCTTGTATGTGCCGTTCTCCCCTTTACGTCGCTCACCGCCATCGTTGCATGGGCGCTGCAGCATGTCACTGCGTACCTTAACCGCTATCTCGCATGGATAGCCTCTCTGCCACAAGCTTCTTTCGATGACATATATAAATAAGGTGCAGACTATCATCATCTATGTGATAACTATATGTGTCTGCATGATTATTTATCGTCTGCATCATGGTCTGCGCCGCAGACTGGGCACAGTGTATAGATAACGTGTCTTTAATATTTTTTAGTATATTGTAGTCCTTTTTTTAGAAAATTTTTAGTAATTTTGCAGTCGCAAAATAAAAAGAAGGGATTATTTTATCATGAAGAGCATTTCTTACTTCATTATCTTAGCATTGAGCGCTGTGATGACGTTGCAGGTAGTAAATGCCGAAGAAAAAGCAATGATTGTTTATCTTAAAAGTGGTGAGGCTGTGCAATATCGCCTGTCTGACGTGGACAGCATAGTGTATGACAAGTACAGGACTTACCTCAACGGTTACGAGTATGTGGACCTTGGTCTCAGCGTTAAGTGGGCAACATGCAATGTTGGCGCTCAGTCGGCGGAAGAAGCAGGTTACTATATAGCCTGGGGCGACACCGTGGGCTATGTTGACTTCGAGGTGGATGAAAGAGCATTCACGTGGGACACTTACAAGTATAGTAAGGGCTCGAACCAAACACTCACGAAATACTGCGACAGGCCAGAATATGGATGTGTAGCGGTTGAGGCCACAGATTCCACTGAGGCTGTACGCTACACCGATGAATTGTCTTCGCTGGTCGCTGATGACGATGCCGCATTGAGATACATGGGTGAGGGATGGCGCATACCTACAAGGAGAGAGATGATAGAACTCAAGAATAAATGCTATTGGGAGTGGACCAACAGTTACGCCGGTACAGGTGTGAATGGATATATAGTATATCGTGCCAAGGCGGAAGGCGATAAGGGGAAATTTTCGTATGATAAACCCGTGTTGGATGCAGAATACACGTTGAATGATACCCACATATTCCTGCCTGCTGCTGGGTATCGCCGTGGTGAAGGAGGAGTCAATACTACGAATTTCAACAAAGCAGGCGTATGGTCTTACGGAAAGATGGGCAACTACTGGTCGAGTGACCTCAGGGCTAACGAGCCTTACAAAGCCTACTATCATAATTTCTCTGAAACGACAGGACGCAACGAAATTGGCATCGCAGAGCGTTATATGGGACGCAGTGTGCGTGCTGTGTGTGATGTGGCAGATGTTGCAGAAGAGTAGGCAGTAGAGGAAAAATGAAAATAATTTGCCTATGTCGGGAAAAATGTGTACCTTTGCACGCAAATGAAAGTATCTATAGTAAAATATAATGCCGGCAACATCTTCAGTGTGATAAACGCTGTGCGTCGGCTTGGCATAGAACCTCTGCTCACGGATGATGCGGAGGAACTGATGACGTCTGACCGTGTGATATTCCCTGGACAGGGAGAGGCGCACGGTGCCATGCAGTATCTGCGTGAGCGTGGACTTGACCGCGTGATAAAAGATCTGAAACAGCCTGTGCTGGGTATCTGCATAGGTCAGCAGTTGATGTGCCGCCATTCAGAGGAAGGCGACACTGACTGCATAGGTATATTCCCGCTCGATGTAAAGCGTTTTCAGCCTACGCGGCATGAGGATAAGATTCCGCAGATGGGATGGAACAGTATCGCCAATCTGAAGACACCGCTGTATGAAGGGCTGAACGAGAATGACTTCGTGTATTTCGTACATAGTTTCTATGTGCCATACAGTGAGGAATATACTATCGCCAAGACACATTTCACACTCGACTATTCTGCTTCGTTGCACAAGGATAACTTCTATGCAACGCAGTTCCACCCAGAGAAAAGCGGCAGGGTAGGAGAGAGGATAATACGTAATTTCTTTGAAATAAAATAAGGAGGGGAGAATAGAGGCATGATAGAACTTATACCAGCCATAGACCTCATCGACGGTAAGTGCGTAAGACTTACCAAGGGTGAGTATGACAGCAAGAAAATATACAACGAAGACCCGGTGAGCCAGGCTAAGGAGTTTGAACGACTCGGCTTCAAACGCCTGCACATGGTTGACCTTGACGGTGCAAAGTCAAAGCATATCGTCAACGATGCAGTGTTGCGTGCAGTAACGGAGGCAACCAGTCTGGTAGTGGATTTCGGTGGCGGCATAAAGACGGCAGAGGATATAGAGAAAGCATTTGATGCTGGTGCCACGATGGTGACACTTGGCAGCATTGCCGTGACCAATCCGGAACTCTGTGAGGAGTGGATAAAGAAATATGGTGCCGACAGGATAATCCTCGGTGCCGACGTGCGCAATGGCAAGATAAGTATCAACGGCTGGAAAGAAGATTCTGCAGAGGATCTTATTCCATTCCTTGAACATTATATCAAGTTGGGCGTGAAGAACGTGCTGTGTACTGAAATATCAAAAGATGGCACGCTGGCTGGTCCTGCCGTAGAACTGTATGAGCAGATTATGGCACGCTGGCCACAGCTGCACCTCATAGCCTCTGGCGGTGTGAGTTGCAACGACGACATCAAACGCCTTGAGCAGAGCAATATACCAGCAGTGGTGTTCGGCAAAGCATATTATGAAGGAAGAATAGATGTTGCTTCGCTTCGCTCAGAGTGAGAGAAGTGAATAGTGAAAAGTGAAAAATGCCCTGCGGATTTAAACTTTCAACTTTCAACAGTAAACGGTAAACAGTAAACTATCAACCGTAAACCAAAAACAGTAAACTTTAAACTCAGAACTCCTGTGTTAGCAAAAAGAATCATACCATGTCTTGATGTAAAGAACGGAGAGACAGTAAAAGGCACAAACTTCGTTAATCTGCGCTCTGCCGGCGACCCGGTGGAACTGGGTAAGATGTATAGCGACCAGGGCGCTGACGAACTGGTGTATCTTGACATCACGGCATCGCATGAGGGCAGAAAGACCTTCACCGATATGGTGACGCGTGTGGCAGAGGAGATAAACATACCGTTCACCGTTGGTGGTGGTATTAATGCTCTTGAAGACGTGGAGCGCATGCTTGCTGCTGGAGCCGACAAGGTAAGTGTCAACAGTGCGGCATTGCGCCGTCCGGAGTTGATAGACGAGATAGTGAATCGTTTTGGTTCACAGGTATGCGTATGTGCCATAGATGCCCGCAATGATGAGGACGGCTGGCACTGTTATGTCAACGGCGGTCGCATACGTGTGGAGCGCACTCTGCTTGACTGGGCAAAGGAAGTGGCAGACCGTGGCGCTGGAGAGATACTCTTCACGTCGATGAACCATGACGGTGTGAAGCAGGGATTTGCCAACGAAGCACTTGCCATGCTGTCAGATGCTCTGCCAATACCAATCATTGCATCAGGCGGTGCAGGCAAGAGAGAGCATTTCCGTGATGTGTTTGTAGAGGGAAAGGCAGATGCCGCATTGGCAGCGAGTGTATTTCACTTCGGTGAGATACCAGTGCCGGAACTGAAACAGTGGTTGAGAAACGAAGGTATAACAGTGAGAATTAATTGATAAAGGAATCTCCGATTATTCAGAATATTCTGAGTACTCCGATAATTCCGATAATTCCGATAACTCAAAAGAAAATGACGATAGACTTTGAAAAAGGTGGCGGCCTTGTGCCTGCCATAATACAGGATGCAGTTACGAAGAACGTCCTGATGCTCGGTTACATGAACGAGGAAGCCTACAACAAGACTTTGGAAACGAAGAAGGTAACATTCTGGAGTCGTGGCCGTAAATGCTTGTGGACTAAAGGCGAGACAAGTGGAAACTTCCTTGACCTCGTTGACATCAAGGTGGACTGTGACAATGATACGCTCCTTGTAAAGGTTCATCCGCATGGTCCGACGTGTCATACCGGCACCGATACCTGTTGGGGTGAAGAGAATAAGTAAGTGATGATTAAAGACCACAGAGCACACGTGTCATGTGTGTTCTGTGGTTATATGTATTGACAAACTAAACAATATTATTATGAGAAAGCTGTTATTTGTTATTGTAATATCCTTGTTGGCATTGTCAGCTCATGCCGACGTACTCGGAGAGTATAGTTTTGAAGGAAAGATTGGAGACAACATTCCTTTCAAGGTTAAGTTCTGCGTTAATGGCGACGAGATTGTCGTAGGTGAGATATACTACCCTAAGGCAAAGCATCCTGCTCCGATATTGCTCGTAGGGTCAATGGTTGAGGATCACTATTATCTCAGAGAGTTCCAGAGTGACGGTACTGTTACCGGCATATTGATGTTCGGCATCATAGAAGATGAAAATGAAGAAGCACGCATCGTCGATGGAATATGGACGAATCCGAAGACTGGCAAGGAGATAAGGATGAAGAACGTCCATATGAATGGCGAGTATGTTGACGTGACTTCGTATCTTGACTATGAGGACCCACAGAACATAGGGCGTGAATATTCCTATTCCATGTGGAACCGTCATTATAACTCCATGATGGGAGGTAATGTGAAATTTCGTGGTGCAGGTAAGAATAAGTTGCATTTTGAGGTGAGCAACTGTGCACACAACATCGCAGAAGGCAAGAGCAGTCCCAGTCGTCCGGCAGTATTGGGCGAGACAACACACGACTACTTCATTTATAATAATGTGAACGAGTGCGGATATGGTTTCAGTGCACATTTCTTCAAGAAGTTTGTGGTGCTGAAGACTGTTTCTGGTCCGGAAACACTTGGCTGCTTTGGCATGGGTGCATCTTTTGATGGTGTATATATCAAGGTTAAGCAATAGCCGACTGTCGGTGTGAACAGATAGCATTATATCGTTATGGGAAAGGCTTTCTTGTCAATGACAACGCTCATCTCTGGTTTTCTGATGACTCTGACGGCATGTGCTAGAATGCCTGAGGGAGAACTCGTCAGCGTGGAGTATTCACGCCAAGGCACAATGATGGGTTATGAGTATTTCGGACGTATGGAGCGCGACTCAACAGGTGCCTATGTGTTGCGGGCCATGAAGAAAAGCCGCAGCCCTCTGTATGAGAAACATCTTGATGACGTGATGGTGGCAAACTTCCGCAAGATAATAGAGGAAGAGAAGATGTATAAGTACAAGGAAAGGTATTTGCCCCACGTCCGTGTGCACGATGGTTGGACTTGGGGGTTCAAGGCTGTGTTTTCAGATGGTACAGAGATATACTCACATGGAAATAATGCCAAGCCCAGTGGCGACGGACTGAACAGGATACGCAGTTATATGGAAGAGTTGGCTCAGAGTGGAACTGAGTTGGACTCCGCTGATGTTCAGTTGGATTATTAAGAGTTTATTTCGGGTTAAAATATTGAAATAGTAAAAGTATATTCCGCAGAGAAACAGAAGTTTCTGCGGAATTTTTTTTTGTATGTCAGAAAAAAGTAGTAACTTTGCACTCTTAAAGGAATAATAAAAAAACAGATATAGACAATGGAAGAGAAAAATCCGCTGCTGTTCCTCAGTGAACTGCAAGACTTTATTGAGAAACGCCACGAGGAAATGCCCGAGGGCTCGTACACCACATCACTGTTCAAGGACGGTCTTAACCGCATGGCACAGAAGGTTGGCGAAGAGGCTTTGGAACTTGTTATTGAGGCAACCAACGGCACCAATGACCGTTTGATATATGAGGGTTCGGACATGCTTTACCACCTCATTGTATTGCTCACGTCTAAGGGACTGCGCATAGAAGACCTCGCTGCAGAACTTGCCGAGCGTCACAATCCAGGATGGAAGAAACATTGATTGACGATGTTAATCGAATATAAAAACGTAAACATCAGCCACCACGATGACGAGGTGGTGCTCCGCGGCGTTGATTTCAAGGTCAGCGAGGGGGAGTTTATATACATCATAGGCAAGGTGGGCTCAGGAAAGAGTTCACTGATGCGCACCGTGTATGGTGACCTGGAGATAGACAGTGCCTATACTGCCAATGTGCTGGGTCGCGACATGACCGACATCAGTCACAGCGAGGTGCAGAGCCTGCGCCGCGAACTGGGCATAGTGTTCCAGGACTTCAAACTGCTCACTGACCGCACCGTGCGTAAGAACCTTGAATTCGTGCTGAGGGCTACGGGATGGAAAGACGAGTTTGAAATTGACAAACGTATAAGGGAGGTGCTGAAGGCTGTAAACATGACGGGATGCGAGGAACGTATGCCACATGAACTGTCGGGCGGCGAACAACAGCGCATAGCCATAGCGCGTGCACTGCTCAATTCTCCTAAGCTGGTTCTTGCCGATGAGCCTACTGGCAACCTTGACCCAGAGACGGCAGAGAGTATCATAGGACTGTTCCGTGATATATCCGCCACAGGCACTGCTGTGGTCATCACCACGCACAACATGACTCTCCTTGACAAGTTCCCCGGCATCATCTATCAATGCGAGGACGGCAAACTGAGTGAAAAGAAAAACTGATAACAATTAAAACAAGATATGAATATTTCATACAAATGGCTTAAGGAGTACGTTGACTTCGACCTCACACCAGAGGAGGTGTGCGCTGCACTCACCAGTACAGGACTTGAAGTTGACGCTCTTGAAGAAGTACAGACTATCAAGGGAGGTCTGAAGGGCCTCTATGTGGGACAGGTGCTGACCTGCGAACCACATCCAGACTCAGACCACATGCACGTTTGCACCGTGGATTTGGGCAAGAAAAACGAAGACGGCACTGCCGCCGCTCCATCACAGATTGTATGTGGTGCGCCCAATGTGGCAGCAGGACAGAAGGTAATCGTTGCCGACCTGGGCTGCGTGCTCTACGACGGCGACAAGGAATTTAAGATTAAGAAATCAAAACTTCGTGGCGTTGAGTCTAACGGCATGATATGCGCTGAGGATGAAATCGGCGTAGGAACAAGTCACGACGGCATCATCGTATTGCCGGAAACAGCTGTTGTGGGAACACCAGCTGCTGAATACTACAACCTGGAGAGCGACTGGCTCATTGAGGTTGACATCACCGCCAACCGTGCTGACGCATTGTCTCATTATGGTGTGGCACGCGACCTCTACGCATGGATGAAGGCTAACGGCAAGGAAACCACTTTGCACCGCCCGTCATGCGATGACTTCAAGGTTGACAACAACGACCTGCAGATAGATGTAGAGATACAGAATTCGGAGGCTTGCCGTCGCTATGCATGCATCAGCCTGACTGACTGCGAGGTGAAAGAGTCACCTGAATGGTTGAAGAACAAACTCACAGTAATCGGTCTGCGCCCCATCAACAATATCGTGGACATCACAAACTATGTGATGATGGCATACGGACAGCCTATGCACTGCTTCGATGCCGACATGGTGACGGGCAACAAGATTGTTGTGAAGGACAAGAACGAAGGCAAGAAATTCGTCACCCTCGACGGTGAGGAGCATATACTTGGAGAGCACGACCTCGCCATCTGCAATGCCGAAGAGCCTATGTGTATCGCCGGTGTGTTTGGCGGCAAGGGGTCCGGCACATACGAGACGACAAAGAATGTGGTGCTCGAGTCAGCTTACTTCCACCCAACATGGATTCGTAAGTCTGCCCGCCGCCACGGCCTGTCAACCGATGCTTCATTCCGCTTCGAGCGTGGCATCGACCCTAACGGAGCCATATACGCACTGAAGCAGGCTGCCATCCTCTGTAAGGAACTGGCAGGTGCCAAGGTGTCTATGGAAATAAAAGATGTATATCCAAATCCTATTGAGAACCCACAGATGCGCCTCGACTTCGCATACGTTGACAACCTCATAGGCAAGAAGATAGGCAACGACACAATAAAGAATATCCTCACATCTCTCGAGGTTGAGATAAACGCCGAGGATGCAGAGGGACTGCAGATAACTGTTCCAGCATATCGTGTGGACGTGCAGCGTCCTTGTGACGTGGTGGAGGATATCCTGCGTATCTATGGCTACAACAATGTGGAGATACCTACACAGTTGAAGTCAACCTTGACTGTCAAGGACTTTGAAGACCAGCGCCACAAACTGATGAACCTCGTAGCTGAACAGCTTGTAGGTGCAGGATTCAACGAGATACTCAACAACTCACTTACAAAGGGTGCTTACTACAATGACCTGAAGGCATATCCTGCCGACAAGTGCGTTACTATTGTCAACCCACTGTCAAGCGACCTTAACGTGATGCGCCAGTCACTGCTCTTCGGCGGTTTGGAGAGCATCATGCGTAACGCCAACCGCCGTATGGCAAACCTCAAGTTCTTCGAGTTTGGCAACTGCTACCAGCATTTCAACGAGAAGAAGGACGATGAGAATCCTATGAAGGCATACTCAGAGGAAAGCCATCTCGGACTGTGGATTACGGGTAAGCGCATAGAAGGCTCATGGATTCATGCTGACGAAGACAGCACCTTCTACGAACTTAAGGCACATGTTGACAACATACTGCGCCGCATCGGCATGCCGCAGGGACTGCTCGTAAGCGAGAAGACCGACAACGACATCTTCTCTACCGGCATCAAGATGATGAACCGCAGCGGCAAGGTATTCATAGAGTTGGGCATCGTAAGCAAGAAACTGCAGAAGCAGGCAGACATTGACCGTGAGGTGTTCTTCGCCGACATCAACTGGACACAGGTTACAAATGCCGTGAAGAAGGCTGCCGTTCACTTCACCGAGATACCAAAGTATCCTGCAGTAAGCCGTGACCTTGCCCTGCTTATAGACAAGAATGTGGAGTTTGCGCAGATAGAGCAGATAGCACGCCAGACAGAAAAGAAACTCCTGAAGAAGGTTGAGCTCTTTGATGTCTATGAAGGCAAGAACCTGCCGGAAGGCAAGAAGTCGTATGCCGTCAACTTCGTGCTGCAGGACAGCGAGAAGACGATGAACGACAAGGCTATCGATGCCATCATGAACAAGCTCATCAACAATCTGAAGAAGCAACTGAACGCAGAACTGAGATAAGTATTCATGGGAGTAAAGGGTAGTTTGAGGGAGTTAAGGGACATATGTTTTTGACTGTATGAATAAGAAAACGTAATGTCTTTTAACTCCTTAGCGGCTGAAAGCCGCGATAACTCCTGTTCCCCCCTCTTAACTCCTTGCAGAAATAATCTCCGCACACATGACTGTAAAGTTATGTGTGCGTTTTTTTTGCCATATTATGGCTAAACAATAAAGTCAACAAGAGTGATGACAATAATTTCCTATATCTGCGTCAGCAGAAAGGGTTGATGACGGACTTGAAAATCCGACATATAGGCAAATGTAAAATGCTTTGGTTTTCTGTCTGTGAAGTAAAAGCTATCATATTACATTGTAAAAGCTATCGTTTTACGGTGCAATAGCTATCACTTTATATTGTAAAAGCAGTGCTTTTATAACATAAAAAGGCGTCGATTAATGTACAATGCATAATGCTCAATATACGTTTATTGCGGATAGTTCGCATTTTTTACCCCGCATGGCATAATTGTGCGTTGTGCATTATGCATTGTGCATTGAAAAAATCGTTTTAAGGTACCTCTATGCGATTCTACCCCCATTCTGGACTTCTTGTCCACCACCCTCCTTCAGTGCTCCTTAAAATGAGTTTTCTGAATGGTGGAGAAATAGAACAATTAAAGAAATCAGCAACATGTCGAAAAAATAACATACGGCAAAGAAAAAGTCGTTTACACATGCCTTTGGCATTTAGAGAAAATAATAGTGAATATTACACCTTGTAATATAAAAAAATGAGAAACATCACAAGTTTCTCATTTTTTTTTTGTAACTTTGCATTTTTAAGGATAATATAAAAATAAAACTATAAAAATAAATTACACAAAAACAAAATGGGAAGAGCATTTGAATATCGTAAGGCCACCAAGATGAAGCGTTGGGGCCACATGGCAAAAACATTTACACGCTTGGGAAAACAGATAGCCATTGCCGTGAAGGCAAGCGGTCCTGATCCAGACACTAACCCTACACTGCGTTCTATCATTGCAACGTGTAAGCGTGAGAACATGCCGAAGGATAACATCGAGCGTGCCATCAAGAATGCAATGGGTAAAGACCAGTCAGACTACAAGGAGGTGACATACGAGGGATATGGCCCTCATGGAATAGCAGTGTTCGTTGACACACTGACTGACAACACCACACGTACCGTGGCTGACGTTCGCTCGGTATTCAACAAGTTCTCTGGCAACCTGGGCACTACTGGTTCGCTGAGCTTCCTCTTCGACCACAAGTGCGTATTCACTTTCAAGAAGCCTGCCGACCTCGATATGGACGACCTTATCCTCGAACTCATTGACTTTAACGTTGATGATGAGTTTGACGAGAACTACGATGAGGAAAAGGATGAGACAACAATCTCTATCTACGGCGATCCGAAGTCGTACGCCGCTATCCAGAAATTCCTTGAGGAAAAAGGTTTCGAGGAAATCGGTGGTGAGTTCACATACATCCCTAACGACTTGAAGGATGTAGATGAGGAGCAGCGCGCAACCATCGACAAGATGGTTGAGAAACTCGAGGAGTTTGACGACGTGCAGACTGTTTACACTAACATGAAGCCAGAATAATTACGCTTCGCGAGAAGTAGATATTTAAAAATGAATAATGAACAGTGAATGATAGCAATGCGATACTCTGTATTATTCACTATTCATTATTCATTTGATAAGCCTTAAACCTACCTACATAATATGAAAAAACTAACTTCTATCTTTTTAATGCTTTTGGCGGTGCTGGGTGTCAATGCCGCTGAAGGTTGGGACGCAGAACTCTATCAGCAGATAGAGAGTCGCATAGTGGCACCCACATTCAAGAACAAGACTTATAACATCAAGAAGTTTGGTGCTTCCGAGAAGGCTTCTGCTGCCAAGAACCAGCAGGCTATCAACAAGGCCATAGAGAAGTGCTCGCAGTCGGGCGGCGGCAAGGTCATCGTGCCTGCAGGCACATACCTGACAGGTGCCATTCGTATGCAGTCAAACGTAATGCTTGTGGTGGAGAAAGATGCCACCATACTCTTCGCATACGAGCCAGACCTCTATCCGCTTGTGAAGACACGCTGGGAAGGACTCGACCTGATGAACTACTCACCATGTATCTATGCCTATCAGGCACAGAATATAGCCATCAGCGGTGAGGGTATAATCGATGGTAACGGCGAGAACGAAACATGGTGGCAGTGGTGCGGAGCCAAGAAATTCGGCTTCAACGAGAATACACCGCAGGCGCAGTCCATGCCATACTTCGGTAACGACAAGTGGGGCAAGGACTCGCTGGGCAATGCGCTGAGCAACCGCAACACGCTGCTGCAGATGTCAGACAACGGCGTGCCGGTGGAGGAGCGTATCTTCGGCAAAGGCCATGGTATGCGTCCGCAGTTGGTGAACTTCTATGAGTGTCAGAACATACTCATCGAGGGCGTTACTATGCTGCGCTCGCCATTCTGGGTGATAACGCCCACACTGTCGAAGAACATCACCGTGCGCAAGGTGAAGATTATCAATGAAGGTCCTAACGGTGACGGCTGTGACCCTGAATCGTGCGAGGACGTGCTTATCGAAGACTGTATATTCCACACTGGCGATGACTGTATAGCTATCAAGAGTGGTCGTAATGCAGACGGACGTCGTGCCAACGTACCTTCACAGAATATCATCATTCGTCGTTGTACGATGGAAGACGGACATGGTGGCGTAGTACTTGGTTCTGAGATTTCAGCCGGTGTGCGCAATGTGTTTGCCGAGGACTGCAAGATGGATTCGCCGAACCTCGACCGTGTGCTGCGCATCAAGACAAACACCTGCCGTGGCGGTGTTACGGAGAATGTGTATATGCGCAATATCGAGGTGGGCCAGTGCCGCGAGGCAGTGTTGCGCATCAACCTCATGTATGAGCCAAGAGAACGTGCGAAGCGTGGCTTTATTCCTACCGTGCGCAACGTGTATATGGAGAACGTGACCTGTCAGAAGTCTAAGTACGGCATATTGCTCAACGGACTGGAAGACCATGACAACATATATAATATAAATGTGAAGAACTGCACGTTCAACGGTGTGCAGGACGAGAAAGTGCGCAAGACGGGCAAGTGCCACGACATACACTTCGACAACCTCCGCATCAATGGCGAACTGGTACTCTCTGAGCCACCCTTCAAACACTATTCCGAGTGGATGTCGTGGAGTGAGATGCAGCGTGTGCCAAACCCGATATACCTTGACTTTACAGACGTGAAGAAGCGCCCAGACGGCAAGTGGTCGTATGTCATGGGCATAGAACTGGAGGGCATACTCGACACATGGCTGGCATACCAGAACCCGATATTCAAGGACTATGTGGTGCGCTATCCAGAGCAGATGATAAAGGCCGACGGCACAACCACCGGTTATGACATCAAGGCATACAACCTTGACAACATCCGTCCGGCACGTTTCATCCTGCGCATGAACCGTCTGTTCCCCCACGAAGGCTCAGACAAGGCGCTGCAGACATTCTTCCGCCAGCTTGAGGAACAGCCACGCACCAAGGAAGGTGTGTGGTGGCACAAGGAGATATACCACTGGCAGGTATGGCTCGACGGCATCTACATGGGACTGCCGTTCTATACACTCTCTGCGGCAGAGTTGAAAGGCGACAAGGCTGCAAAGAAATACTATGACGATGCCGTTGACCAGATAGGCAAGACATTCCAGCGTACATACGATGCCAAGACTGGACTGTGGAAACACGCATGGGACGAGACCCACACAATGTTCTGGGCAAACAAGGAGACAGGATTGTCGCAGCATACATGGGCTCGCGCCATGGGATGGTTCGTGATGGCTATGGTGGAGATACTCGATGCACTGCCAGAGGGATACGAGCGCCGTGGCGAGGTCGTTGACATGCTGCAGCAGGCCATGACCGCCGTGCTGAATTATCAGGACAAGGAAAGCGGTGTATGGTTTGACGTAATGGACGTGAAAGACCCGAAGAACTATATTGAGTCAACAGCCACTGCGATGTTCACCTACGCACTGCTGAAAGGTGCCCGCCTCGGCTATCTGCCTACGAAGGACAACTGGGCAGTGGGCAATAAGGTGTGGCCGCTCTGTGAGAAGGCAAAGGCTGCAGGTGCAGAGAACTATGACTTTAAGGCAGAGGGTGTGAA
Organism: Prevotella sp.; assembly: GCA_016281055.1. Lineage (GTDB taxonomy): Bacteria > Bacteroidota > Bacteroidia > Bacteroidales > Bacteroidaceae > Prevotella. The sequence continues at coordinate 30,889 of JAEEHW010000140.1, read as the reverse complement.
GGCATACAACAATATGCTGAAGCATTTCATCAAGGTCAACGACGACAAGACCATCAGTCTCACTCGCTGCTGCTCTGTCAGCGGACTGGGTCCGGAGAAGAGTCCAAACCGTGACGGTTCATTTGAATACTATATGTCGGAGCCAATCCGCGACAACGATGCCAAGGGCATTGGCCCGTTCATCTGGGCATCGCTTGAGATGGAGCGCGATGGCTTTACTGCTGGATATTGATTTAGTTGTAATACAGATTCACCGTTTTTTATTTTCACAAAATAAAAAAGCATCTATAAAATTTGTGTTTGTAAAGTAAAATTATTAACTTTGCAAACACAATTTTTTATTGTCAACAATTAAAAAAGAACAGGTTTGAAAAAAATTATATCTTTTATAGCTTTTATAGCGATTGCATCAATTAGTATGTATGCCAGCAAGGCTGTGCCAGGCTCTATGCAGGTAACGCTCGTAGATGGCCGCACTGTCACTGTGTCTTTGCGTGGTGATGAACACTTGAATTTCCTGTTGTCTTCCGATGGAGAAATAATCATGCAAGAGGGAGACACTTATCGTATAGCTACTGATGCAGAACGCGAAGAGATAATTAATCGTGCAGATTCGCTTGATAGAGAGAATCTATCAACGCAGGCGAAGGCGGTAGGCGGATTGCGGGCAAACACGGGAGAGGGTATCAATGGATATAAACTGTTTCCACACATGGGTACGCCTAAAGTGCTGGTGCTTATGGCGGAATTCAGTGATGTAAGGTTCACCTTCAATAATAATGATATAGACTCTTTGCTTAACAGTGATGCGATTCTAACGAAAGTTAGCAAGTCGGCAAAGAGCTATACCACAGGTGAAGAACAAACGATTTCCAAATTAAGCAATATGCGCAGCTACAGTTCGGTGGCACAGTATTTCAATGATTGTAGCAATGGACAGTTTAAACCTCAGTTTGATGTGTATGGTCCTTATACTCTGTCAAATAATATGAAGTATTATGGCGAAGGAAATGACCGTATGGATCGCTTGATTCCCGACATCTGTGCACTGGCAGACAGCGATGTGGACTTTTCTGAGTATGACCAGGACGGTGACGGATATGTAGATTTGGTGTATGTGATTTATGCAGGTTATAGTGCCAACTGGACTCAGAACAGCAGTGATTGTATATGGCCAAAATCAGGTCCGGCTGTATCTCAATCACCATTTTGCACTCATGATGGTGTGAAGATATTACGTTATGGAGTAAATGGAGAGTTGCTTGTATATCCGTTGGCAAGTGGTGCAAAATATCTCAATGGCATAGGCGTTTTCTGTCATGAGTTCAGCCACACTATGGGATTTCCGGATTTATATCCCGCAAGTACATATAACAGTTCTATCTTTAATAGTTGGTCCATAGCAGACTATGACAACCAGTCTATGGAAGAATGGGACTTGATGGATGGAGGTGAAAACAGTACTAATGGTTGTTGGCCTCCGATGTATTCTGCCTTTGAGAAAGAACTCATGGGGTGGATGAAGATTGATACTCTTGATACTCCTTCGGACGTTACGCTGACACCACTCATTCATGGAGGAAAGGCTTATAAGATATTGAATGACAATGATGCAACGGGCAATGAATATTGGATTTTAGAGGCCATTTCGACAGATGAGAGGTCTGAGAAATGGCAGCAGTATATGCCGGGCAAGGGATTGCTCATAACGCATGTGAACTATAATCCCAACACTTTTTGCATGCAGTATAATAATGTGAATGCAACTAAGGGAAAGCCTGGCATCACGATAATACCTGCGGATGGATATCTGCCTACGTCATACAGAGCAACCTCTGACACATCACTGGTGCAAAGGGATAATACATATATGTTGTTCCGCGATTTTTTTATAGAGGAATCTGGTGACACCTATCCCGGCTCTCAAGGCATAACGGAGTTTAACAATTACAAGGCTTATACAGGCACTGTTGACAAACCGATAACTGAGATTACACAGAATGATGATTTTTCAGTCTCATTCAAGTTTATGGGAGGCACCCCGCCGTTGATGGGTGATGTGAATAGTGACGGTTTCGTGACTATGGCAGACGCAAATGTAGTGGTAAACTACTTCCTTGCTGATGATGCTACAAAGGCACAGATGATAGAAGATGGTTTCAACATAGAGGCTGCAAACGTTAATGGTGACGAAGGCATTACCATGGCTGATGCCAATGCCATCGTCAATATATTCCTTGGTCAAAATTAGAAAGAACCTGAAACCATCGACAGAGAATGATAATTAACGAACTAACTATTATAACCCAACCAATAAATATATTTTTATAAAATGACATGAAAAAGTTTATTCTTGCGCTTCTATTCTTAGTAGCCGGTATTTCCCTAAACAAAGTGTATGCTGCAGATACTAATGCTTTACTCATAGGCGATTGCAGAGTGACCTTAGACAAGGTGCAGTCAGGCGGTTCTTTTACTTCAAACATTAGACCCACAGGTTTGACCAGCGGTACTATAACTTATGACAACTCTACACGAACGCTGGTACTTGACAACATTACATTTAATACAAGTGATGTCGCAATCCATAACATATATATTGATGATTTGACTATTTACGTCAAAGGCACGTGCAATATTACCAGCTCGTCGGATGTAGGAGCTATGGATTTTACAAGCAATACAACCATCACGGGATATGACTATCATGGCAAGTTGAATGTCACTTCGACTGCAAGGATAGGCATTTTAGTCAATGGTCCAACATTGCAAACATATTGGTTGGACCTGTCTGTGTGGGCCCCAAAATATCCAGTGTACTCTACAGGCCAGCTCTATCTGAACTTTTCAAAGCTTGATGCCATTGTTACAGGAGCAGATTCTGATTATGGTGCCATATCTTCCCGTGGAGTAGAAAAATTGGTTGACTGTCAATTCATGGACAGCAGTTACAGATTTTATAGCTATGGTGTCGTTGACGGCTCTGGCAAATATGCCAAGGAGGTGCATATCCTCCCCAAACTTGCCATCGGTGCTTTTATGGTTCCCCTCAGTTCGGATATGACCAGCCTGCCAGATCGTGCCAGAGAGGCTGCAGGCATTACCTCGGGTACGGTGGAATGGAATGCCAGCACCAAAGAACTCGAATTCACCGATGTTACACAGAATGTAACCAGTACATGGTGTGGTATAACAAATTTGGGCGTTGACGACCTGAATGTGACATTCTATGGCAACAACAATCTTCAAGTGCCGTCAAATCACGTCATATACTCTGAAAAGAACATCAAATTATCGGGCAGTTACACTAGTGACAACGTTAGATTGGCGTGCACGTCAAATGGCGATCCTGCATGGAGTTCCGTCAAAACATTCGGAGACTTAAGTGTTTCTGATTTGACTCTGTCTGGTGATGCACAATCTAAGGTAATAGAGGGAGATGCAACCAAGAGCAAGCTAACCATTGCCAGGGCAAACATATATGCCAAGGCCTCTGCTTCTGATGGCAAGGCAATATCGGGTTTTTCCAGCAGCAAGTTGACCAAGTGTGACGTTATACAGCCTATCGGTTGTCTCTACCGCGAGTCGCTTGGGGGCTTCGGACTGGAGAACGGACTGTGCAATGAGGTTTATATTTATAACCCCAAGAACACGGAGTACTATCCTGTTTATATTTTCGGCAAGCAGCTGAACATCGTAAACACAAAAAACCCAGCAACGCTGGACGGCCTTACGAAGGGAGTGCTATCTTATGACAGTGATTCTCACAAATTGACGCTGGACGGCGTGACACTGACACAGCCGAATGAAACTACCACGGACCCCGCCATCCGTGTGAATGGCGTTGATATCGAACTGAGCGGCAGTAATGTGATAAACTCCAAAGGTGACTGTTTCAACGTTGAAGGTACAGTCAAAGTGACGGGCTCAGGCTATATGGATGCCAAATCTACAGCACATAGCGGTGTGGTATTACGTGAGGAGAACTCTAAGTTCACGCTTGCCTCCAGTTGCTTCTTTGTTGTCAATGCAGCCGAATATGGCTATTTGGGCTGTCTGAATGATGAACTGGTACTGAGGAAGGAATCCTCTGACAATTATGCCTATGCTTTTCAAGGCAACAAAGGCGCCATCTTTAATGCAGGAAAGCTGACGTTGGAAAACATGGACTACTCGAAAGGCCACGCCACCTGGCGCGACGACTATTATTTCCTCGACCATGCGGTACGCCAGAACGGCGGTGATGTGGTGAAAAACTCCGAAGGCGCGAGGTTCATGTCAATCAAGGAGCACCTCGGTATATATGTAGCTGGCAAGGAACTGTGCCGTGTACAGGACGCAACATTCGACATCAATGTGGGCAGTCCGTATATTACGACTTCATCTTATGATCCGGCAGTTACATACAGCCCAAGCACAAAGACGCTGACTCTGAACGGTGCAAACATAAATTGTGACGGTGCAAACATAGTGGAGAGTAAGGTGGATGGCCTTACAATAGAACTGAAAGGCTTGAATAAATTTGAGAGTGGCAATATCGGCATGGAACTGACAGGTAATATCACCATCAACGGCAGTGCGGATGACAGACTGGACTTCAAGACAAATCTGGGCATATACCTTAATGGCGGTAGCAATGCACAGAAAAAAACTCTTACGCTGAACGGCGCAGTGCTTAACGCAGAGACCACTGCTTGGGGACTGTGCGGACATAACGGAAAATTTGGCGAGACTCTTGTCCTCAAGAACGGTGCGGCAGTCAAGGTGACCGCAAATTCCATGGCAGCCGTCAGTGACTTTGCTTCCATCCAACTCTATGACGGCATCAAGGTGTCAAAGCCCGCAGGTGCGACAATATCAAGATACCAGGATGGCTATGCTGTCATGGAGGGAGGAAAATGTGCCTTGAGCGTATTGCTCAGCGACGGTACATCTGTCTTTGACGTAAAACTGGGTGACGTGAACCGCGACGGTGCAATAACTATGGCCGATGCCAATGCAGTGGTAAACTATTTCCTTGCAACGACCAAACCAGAGGACTTCGACATTGAGGCTGCTGACGTGAATGAGGATGGTAGCATTACCATGGCTGATGCTAATGCCATCGTCAATATTTTCCTTGGAACTGGAAAGTGATTTCACTATGACATAGGCGCAACAAGAGGTGCGCTGATAAACAAAAAAAGGATGCTTCCATGCAACGTGGAGGCATCCTTTTTTTGTCGTAACAAATATGTTTATTGGTGCTGTTCGCGCAACAGGTCGTTGACGGTCTTCACAGGGTTGAACGTGCCCAACGGTACCTCAACGAATACCGTTGACCAGTCGCTCATGGCACCGTTCCACAGTCCCGGCAGTTCCAGGGCCTGCAGTTCCTTGCCGTTCTTCGACTTTGATGATATGAAGCCAGTCGTCGGGTCAACGAAGTCGGGCAGGTTGTATGGCTGTCCCTTATAATCCTTCACGGCGCATACAAGGTCAACGGGGTTGAAGTGAGTGCCCTCAGTGAACATCTTCATGTATTCAGCGTTGCTCTTGTCTATCTGACTGCTCTCGAGAATCTGCAGACTCACTGTCCCATCCTGATTGTATGTGAGGAACGGACCACCGCCTGGCTCACCCACATTCTTCACTACGCCGCATACGCGCATCGGACGGTTCAGTTTCTTCTTCAGGTATATCACGAGTTCGGCATCCTCCAGTTCCTTGATGTCCTGTTTGCGGCAACACAGTTTCTGCTGTACGAAGCGGATAATCTCCTCAAGTTTAGCATGGTCATAACGTCCGCTCTCAAGCACCTGCATGTATTCAAATGCCTGCTTCTGCAGTGTCACCAGCACACCAGCGATGATTTGCTTCCATTCCACAGTCTCTGGTTTCAGACGGTCAGGCACCACGTTGTCGATGTTCTTTATAAAGATGACGTCGGCGTTTATCTCGTTGAGGTTCTCGATGAGCGCACCATGACCACCCGGACGGAACAGCAGCGAACCGTCGCTGTTGCGGAATGGCGTGCCGTCAGGATTGGCGGCTATCGTGTCAGTGGATGGCTTCTGTTCAGAGAAAGAGATGTTGTATTTCACACCGAACTTGTCAGCATACTGCTGCATCTTGTCGGCCACCTTCTGCTTGAAGAACGGCACATGCTCGTGGCTAACTGTGAAATGTACGTTTGCCTCGCCCTTTGATGCTGCGTACAGTGCACCCTCTACAAGGTGCTCCTCCATTGGCGTGCGTGCTCCTTCTGCATATTTGTGGAACAGTAGCATACCCTTCGGCAGCTGACCATAGTTCAGTCCTTCCGGCTTGAGCATGTTGGCAGCCACAGCCTTGTAGTTGCCTTCGCTTATGAGTGTGTCAATGTCCTTGCCCTCATTCTTCTTGCACACGGCGTTCAGTTCGTCGTAGAAAGCGAAAGCCTTGATGTGGGCAAAGTATATCTTCTCAAAGTCGGTGGTAGGCACGTCATAGTCTGCATCCACGAAGGCGAACACATCCTTGAACATACGGCTTGCCGCACCGCTTGCAGGCACGAACTTCACCACTTGCTTGCCTTCGGCTTTGTAGTCTTCCCATGCTTTTATGTATGCTTTCTGTTCATCTGCAGACGGTGCGATGATGCCCTTGTCTATTGATGCTGCAGCCTCCAGGCGGAGGAAAGGAAAACCGGTCTCAAACTGTTTGAGCTGTGTTTCAATCTGCTGTTCGCTGATACCTTTGTCAGCAATCTGTTTTAGGTCTTTTTCTTCCAACATAGTATATAGGAATTAAGTGTTAATTATGCTCGCTTCACAAGCCTTACGCCCTTGATAGACTGTAGTTTCTTCATAAGGGCTTCAAGCCGTGATGTATCTTCGAGTGCAACGGTGATTTCTCCCTTGAACAGTCCGTCGTCACTGTCGATGTTGATGCTTCGCAGTGCGGTGTTCTCTTCTTTTGAAATCACTGATGTAATATTGTTGACAATGTCGATGTCGTCGTTGCCGGTCACCTGCAGGGTGATGTTGTAGCGTCCTGTTCCCTTTCCGCTCCATCGTGCCTTCACTATGCGGTATCCGTATCGTGAGCGCATTTCCGGGGCATTGGGACAGTCTTCGCGGTGTATGCGTATGCCGCCTGATACGGTGACGAATCCAAACACCTTGTCACCGTATATGGGATTGCAGCATTTAGCCAGCGTATAGTCAACGCCCTTCAGGTTCCTGTCTATTACGAGAACGTCCTCTACGCCGCCTTCCTTCATTACATATTCTGCGGCGCTCTTGTGCGTGGCGTTATCGTTCTCGCTGTCACTGGCTGCTGTCGGCTCCTTTAGTTCCAGGTATCGGTCTATGACTGTCAGCACGTCGAGCGAACCATTGGCTATTGCAATGAAGAAATCGGAGTTTTCCTTGTACCCCATTTTCTTTATGAGCTGGTGCATCAAGGATTCGTCAACGTCAATCTTCCTGTTCTTGAATCGACGGTACAGTACTTCTTTTGCATACATGCCGTCAGCCGCCTGTGCCTCTTTGATGGCCTGACGTATCTTGCTGCGGGCGTGTGATGTCTTTACTATCTGCAGCCAGTCGCGTTTTGGCTTCTGTTGTGCCGATGTCAGAATCTCCACAGTGTCGCCAGAGTGCAGTTCCTCGCGTATCTGTACGTTGCGACCGTTGATGCGCGCGCCGACGCACTGGTTACCTATGCGTGAGTGTATGTGGTATGCAAAGTCGAGCACAGTGGCTCCCATTGGGAATTTCCTTATTTCTCCCTTTGGTGTAAACACAAAGACCTCATCCTCATACAGGTCCATGCGGAACTGGTCCATCACCTGCATGTCGTCGCCGGCCTCAAGTGCGCTGCGTACCATGGTGAGCCATTCGTCCATGCCTCCGCCAGTGGCCTTTATGCCTTTGTATCGCCAGTGTGCAGCCAGACCGCGCTCGGCAATGTCGTCCATGCGCTCTGTGCGTATCTGTACCTCCACCCATTTGTTTTCTGGTCCCAAGACTGTGATATGCAGTGATTCGTAGCCGTTGCTCTTCGGCACGCTGAGCCAGTCGCGCAGACGTTTTGGGTTAGGCTGGTACATGTCGGTGATGATGCTGTACACCTGCCAGCACTCTTTCTTCTCCTGTTCTGGTTCGCTGTCCAGTATGATGCGTATGGCAAAGAGGTCATATACTCCCTCGAACGGACAGCGTTGCTTCTTCATCTTCTGCCAGATGGAGTGTATGGACTTTGTGCGTCCTTTAATGTGAAAGCGCAGTCCTGCCTTTTCCAGTTTCTGGCGAATAGGTCCGATGAAGTCCTCTATGTATTTGTCGCGTGCACGTTTTGTTGCCGACAGTTTGTCCTTTATGTGGTAATAAGCATCGTGCTCAAGATATTTGAGCGATAAGTCCTCCAGCTCGCTCTTCAGTTTGTACAGTCCCAACTTATGTGCCAGTGGGGCATACAGATAACTGGCTTCTTCTGCTACGCGTTGCTGTGCATCGGTATTCTCCGTGTCGCGTATTTCACGCATGATGTTCACTCGGTCTGCTATCATGATGAGGATCACGCGCATGTCCTCTGCAAACGACAGCAGTAGGTTTCTGAAGTTCTCCGTCTCTATTACCGGAGTTTTCTTGTACAGTTCCTGTATGTGAAGCAATCCGTGCAGGATGTTCTTCGGTCCCGTGCCGAAATCTTGCTCCACCTCGTCGAGTGAATAGTTGTTGTTCAGTACGACAGGTGTCAGCAGTGTTGCTATCACACTGTCGCGTCTCAGTCCGATGTCATCGACTGCGATGTATGCTGTCTGCATGGCCATGACCACGGGGTTCTGGCCAAAGACATCTCTGTTTATTCTTCCTTCTTCGATTGCAGAGAAAAGAATACGGCGCAACTTCCCCTCGTCGTCGGGAAGCAACGCCGTACTCAATCTATTCCTGAGGCTGTTTACGATCCCCAGTGCTTTGTCTTTTTCTGCATCGGTAAATGTCATTATTTCTCTGTCATGTCGCCTTCAATGTACAAGCGCACCATTTCTGGTGTACCGTTTGTACGCACGGTGATAGTCTTCTTGAAGTGTCCGGGGAACTTGCCCTGACCGTTGTAAACCACCTCGATGGTTCCCTTCTCACCTGGTTTCACGGGAGTCTTGGTGTGCTTAGGCACAGTGCATCCGCATGATGCCACGGCTTGGTTGATGATCAGAGGTTGGTCGCCAGTGTTAGTGAAAGAGAAAGTGCATTTCTGTGTGGCGTTTGCTTCAGAGAAAGTACCGAAGTTGTGTGTGGTTTTCTCGAATGTCACCTTTGGCTCGGCCATTGTGACAGTAGTGAAGCCCATGAGGGCCACCATTGTAAGTAAAATCTTTTTCATATCCCTGATTTTATTATTGTTCATCATTTGTGTGTCAACATTTGTTGACCGCTTTCTATTTCCTATGACTCGTTTTGTCGGCAGAGGTTTAAGGCCGTCATGGTTTTATATACTCAGTTCGTACAGTTCTGACGGTGTCTTGCGTTTCAGGTCTTCCACGATGAAGTCCTTACCCATCACGAGTCCATACGAACGCAGTGTCTGCTCAATTGTCTTCAGTGCCAGTACGGGGTGATTGTTCTCCTCGCTGAGGTGGCACAGCCATACATGCTTTAGGTTTGCCGTGGCATGGTTTGCCAGTGCCTCGCCGCATGCCTGGTTTGACAAGTGTCCTGTTGGACCGTCTATGCGTGTCTTCAGATGAGCGGGATATGCTCCGCTGTGCAGCATCTCCGTGTCGTAGTTCGCCTCTATCACCAGATAATTCGCCTCGCCGATATACTGCTGCATCTGTTCTGTCACGTGTCCCACGTCGGTCATCAGGCAGAACACCACGCCCTCTGCTTCTATGCGAAAGCCTACGTTGCCGGAACTGTCGTGCGGCACAGCGAACGGAGTGACATAGAAGTCGCCCAGTTTTATTCTCGTGTCCTTTTCTATCAGTCGGCAGTTGTCCGCCTGTATTTTCTTCGGCACGCAATAGTTTCGCTGTATGCCCACATGCACCTCGCGTGTGGCATAGACGGGAATGTTATATTCACTGCTAATCACGCCGACTGCTTTTATGTGGTCAGCGTGATCGTGTGTCACCAATATATGTTTGACGCTGTTCAAGTTAAGACCGTAGTCATGCAGGTGACTCTTTACTGCTCTTATCCCCACACCTGCATCTATCAGCATCGCGTCATTGTCAGTCTGGAGGTAGTAGCAGTTGCCACTGCTGCCACTGCCCAGAGAAATGAATTTCAGCATTATTTAGTTAATATTTTGTGCAAAAGTAAGAAAAAAGTATGGTTTATCCAAATAAACCTTTCATCTTCCCCCATATTTTAAGAAAATATAACGCAATGCTGAAAGTGGTGTGTATCTACCACCACCTCGCTTCTCCGTTCTCGTAGGTAAAGATAAGTTCCTCCCTGCCTTTCGTCAGGTCGTGCAGGATGTTTTTCCGTTTTCCTTGTAAGTGTCGGAAAAAATTTAGTAACTTTGCACTTGATGAAGCATCTGCATTATTGGACTGTGCGCTTTGCGTGTTTTCACCTCGTGTGATAGACGGCTCTAATGCGGATGCTTCTGTTTTGATTGGTTTATCATAACAAGGGTTCTAAACTAAGAGAGCAGTGGCTTTTCGTAATTGCTCATTTTTTATTCATCTCTGTATTCAAGGATGTCGCCGGGTTGGCAACCTAATTCGCGGCAGATGGCTTCAAGGGTGGTGAAGCGCACAGCCTTGGCCTTACCCGTCTTTAGGATTGAGAGGTTGGCCAGCGTCAGACCTACACGGTCAGCCAGTTCGCTCAGCGACATTTTGCGCTTTGCCATCTCTACATCGAGATTTACAATGATCTTTCCCATAGGACATTAAATTGTTAATTCCTGTTCTTTTTTCAGCTTTATGGTGTCCTTAATGAACTTGGGCACGACGAAGAAGACGATGGCAATCCAATAGATAGCTCCTGAGTAAACCCTATTAGCCAGCGAGGGCAGCTGGTCCATGTACTGGCTTTCAACGTGATGGTAAATATAGCTAAAAATCATGTTTGCTATGAAGAATTTTATGAATACCGACGCCCCCAACACATAAAACAGCCAGATGCTCCACTTGGAATACCGCTTATTAATATATGTAAGGCAGCCCATAATGAAGAAGATGGCCATGAAATAGCTGATGCAGATGTACTCAAACAGGTAGCAGAGAGCACCGCAATATTCGTAGCCTGTCGTTGCAGTGCGCATGTCCTGAATATTGCCATAAATGCAAACTGCCATTACAATGGTTATAAGCATAAGGAGAAGTGTGGTGATTGGATTCTCTGCTGCAGCGCGAAACAATTTGTCTGTGCTCATGATTTTATTGTTTTAATGATGTTATTTATTGAATTTATTTATATGTTTATCGAATTTCGATATGCAAAATTAAAAACTATTTTTCAATCTACCAAATAAATTCGATAAAACTTTATTGATTTTCGATAAATTTAACACTTGCTGATTCGTGAGGATAAGTGAGATTGACTTTCGTCGAGCTAAACCTTCGTGTTCATTTTTTCTCATGAAGCAAGCATTATATGAGAAATTTATGCATTTTTTTGTATTTGGTAGAATAGAAGACAACACAGACAACAATGACAACAGTAGGGGATTACAAAGTGATGTGTGAGAGAAAGTTGTCCCCGTTGTCCTAAGTTGTCTTCAAAAAAAAATATAAGACGACACAGATAATTTCATACTATTTTTTCATTTCTTATAACCTTCGGTTAGAAATCCCCCAAAAATCTGAATAATAATACTTGGGCTTCGCCCAGAAATATTTCTTCTCTGAGATTTTTATTTTGATTTTCAAAGGATTTCTTGCGAAGCAATCATAACAACATCAACTTAACTCTTTTTTCTAAATCTCCAATAGGAAGCTGCGGATTTGTGAACAAATGACGCATGGGTTTGGGTGACAAAATAGAAGAATAGTTCAATGCAAAATGCATAATGTACAATGCATAATTAAGTGAGATACAACAAAAAGTGCGACCGATACGCAATAATTGTGAATTGTGCATTATGAATTGTGCATTAAAACGGTAGTTATTGCATGGTAAAGTGAATGGTATTAGAAGGTAAAAGCTATCATATTACACTGTAAAAGCTATGCTATTACAAGAGGAGGGGATTGCGGCGAAAGCGAGGATGAGGTTATGTTACTGTGGTACAGTAACATACTTAACGAGCGGAATACTGGCGTATTTGAGAGCAAAGTTGGCGTTGGTGATTTCTATCGCAAGGAAACGGCAGTTAAAATAAAAAAATGTGGGGTGAAAAGTTTATTTAAATAGGAACTGTTTGCGCATTTCGTTTTTTATTCGTAAATTTGCCATTGAAAAGAAGAAGGATGAAGAGAAGAAGGAAGAAGGGAATAAGGATGAAGGTTTGTTTGATACTGCAATACAATCGAACCTTAATATAACGTCAGTTCGACGAAATCATATTAATGACATTTGTCCACTGTAAGACATAATGACCATTTTTGTCTTTTTACGTTAATACCGTTAATTTCATTCGTTAATACCATTAATGCTTTACCCTAAGTTTATTAATGAAATTAATGTTCTATATTAACGACATTAACGATAAAAGAATATTTATCTCGTCGAGTTCACGTTAATATAGAGAAAGAACCTTAATCTTTCAACTATCAATCAAATAAGATTCAGATGAAGAAACCACTGACCGTTTTTAAGGCAAGCGCAGGCAGCGGCAAGACGTTCACGCTGGCTGTGGAATACATAAAACTCTTGTTGGTGAACCCTCGCGCCTACGAGGGCATACTCGCCGTGACCTTTACGAACAAGGCTACGGAGGAGATGAAGATGCGCATATTGTCGCAGCTGTATGGACTGAGCCACGGACTGCCGTCGTCTGACGGATACCTGAACGTGATAGTCAGCGATACCGGTATGGCGCCAGAGTTTGTGCGCAGTCAGGCGGGCAAGGCCCTCAGACTGCTGTTGCACAACTACCACTTCTTCCGTGTGCAGACCATCGACACGTTTTTTCAGGGAGTGCTTCGCAACCTTGCCAAGGAACTGGGACTGAGCGCCAACCTGCGCGTGGGACTGAACAACAGTCAGGTGGTGGAGCAAGCCGTTGACGACATCGTTGACTCGCTTGCCGACGACAAGAAACTGCTTGGCGTGGTGGTGAGGTATATGAACGACCGCTTGGAGGACGAGAAATCATGGAATGTCATCAAGAACATCAAGGCCTTCGGCGGTGCCATCTTCAATGAGATATACAAGCGCAACCGCACCAAGATGGAGGAAATCTTTGCCGACGACAACTTCTTTGACGACTATCAGGGTGAACTGCAGAAGATGAAGAAGGAGGCGCTTGAGAAATATATGGCGGTGGGCCGTGAGGCGATAGACAATGTGGAGGCTGCAGGACTGTCGGTGGACGAGAGTTTCAAGGGCAAGAGCCGCAGCATAATGAGTTACTTCAAGAAACTGAGAGATGGAAGGTTTGCTGAAGACACCATCGCCAACAAGACCGTGAATGACTGTCTGGAAAGCGTGGATGCGTGGGTGAAGGAAGACAGTGCGGAAAGCGACGTCATCGTTCCCCTGGTGGTGGAATACCTCATGCCCTTGCTGAGAGAGACGGAGGAAGAGCGTGACAAGGATGCGCGGCTGTATAACTCGGTGATGGCCACGCTCAGACACCTTAATGACGTCAGACTGCTGAAACGCATCGAAGAAAGTGCGCACAAGCTCAACGAGGCATCGCAGCGGTTCATGCTGAGCGACACGCAGGGACTGCTCCATGATGTGATGGGCGAAGACGACTCGCCATTCATCTTCGAGAAGATAGGTTCGCAGCTCGAGCATATCATGATAGACGAGTTTCAGGACACCAGCACCGTGCAGTGGGCAAACTTCAAGACCCTTCTCACGGAATGTATGTCGCACGGCAACAGCAACCTCATCGTGGGCGACGTGAAGCAGAGCATCTACCGCTTCCGTTCCGGCGACTGGCGTTTGCTCAACGGCATAGAGAAACAGTTTGACGACGGTCAGATAGACTTCCAGCCCAAGACCACCAACTGGCGTTCGGAGCGCGGCGTGATAGCTTTCAACAATGCGTTCTTCGAGCGTGCGGCAGAGATAGAGGTGGAAGGCATTGCCGAATATTCAAGAGAAAGAGCCGACGAACTGGCCAAGGCATACGCCGACGTGAAGCAGGAGATACCAGCCAAACGCATGCGTGGCGGACTGGTACACATAGAACTGCTGCCCGAAAGTGAGGCAGAAACCATGTGCGAGCGAACACTGGAGATCATACATGACCTGATGGCGGTGAAGGGCGCCAGCCAGAGAGACATCGCCATACTGGTGAGGTGGACCAAGGAGATAACGACGCTGGCGAAATACATAGAGGAGAATGACTCCACGCTCAAGGTGGTGTCAGCCGAGGCATTCCGTCTTGACGCCTCCAAGGCGGTGAGCGTGATTGTAGATGCCATGACGCTGTTGGCACACCCCGGCGACGAGGTGGCGCGTGCAGCATTGATGCGCCGGAGTACGGATGAGCAGATGGACTTGTTTGAAGAAAAGCGTGAGGCGCTGATAGCGATGCCGTTACATGATATGGCGGAGTCGTTGGTAAGGCTGTTTGCCGTAGATAAGATGACGGACGAGGGAGCGTATGTCACTAAATTCTTTGACCATCTGCATGGCTTCACCAATGACATGGCACCGGTGCTCGAGGATTTCCTTGAGGCATGGGAGGAAGAAATACATGGCAAGACCATACAGACAACCGAGTGTGACGGCATACGCATCATGACCATACACAAGAGTAAGGGACTGGAGTTCAAGCATGTGATACTGCCATACTGCGACTGGTCGCCCAATCCCAGCCATGCTGAGACACTGTGGCTGCAACCGAAGGAAGCCCCCTTCTCACGTCTGCCAATGGTGCCGGTGGACTATAGGAGCGTATCGTCGCTCATGGGTACGATATATGAAAACGACGGCATAGAGGAACACATACAGACGGTGGTCGATAACCTGAACCTGCTGTATGTGGCAATGACGCGTGCCGGACATTCGCTGTTTATCATCGGCAAGAGGTATAAGTTGCCGAAGAGCGGCAAGAGTTCGGCAGCGCCCATACGCTCCAAGGTGATAGAGGACGTGATACGGAAGTTGCCCGGAATGATAGAGGGAGTGCCGGTGCATATTGAAGGCCTTGACGATGCAGAACAGGTGTTGGAGATGACGTATGATATGTCGGGGAATGAAGAATGTAGAATGAAGAATGAAGAAGGTTTAGCTCGGCGGCCCGAAGGGGAAAGCCAATCCTTTTCTGTCTTCGATGTCACCCCGGTGCCGGTGTCCGTCCCGGTATGTTCCTACGAGGGCAGGGTGGAGTATCGCCAGAGTAATGACAGCCTTGCCTTCGCCGACGATGCGGTGGGAGAGTCAGACCGTCAGCGATACATACGCATAGGCATGGTGATGCACCAGTTGTTTGCCTCCATACGCACGCTCAACGATGTAGAACCGGTGTTGCGCCAGATGGAGATGGAGGGTGTGCTGTATGACGATACCGTGTCGCGCGACGAGTTGATAAAGACACTGCGGAGCAAGTTTGCTGCCAAGCAGGTGCGTGAGTGGTTCTCCGACCGCTGGAAGGTGTATAACGAATGTACGCTGCTCACTCCATCGGGAGAATGTCGCCCCGACCGTGTGATAGCTGACGAGAAAGAAACCATTGTCATAGACTTCAAGTTTGGCAAGCAGCACGCAGAGCACCAAGAGCAAGTAGGCGGTTATATGCGCCTGCTCAGTGAGATGGGAATGCCTGATGTCAAAGGCTTCCTGTGGTATGTCAACGACGACAAGGTGGTTCCTGTAAACAGTAAACCATAAACAGTAAACCATAAACAGTAAACCATAAACAGTGAACTGATATGACATTTCTGAAGACGGTGGCGGCAGACTTGCTGCAGAAGAACGGTGGCAATCTGGCCGACCTTACGATAGTATTCCCAAACAAACGTGCATCGCTGTTTTTCAACCAGGCGCTGGTGGAACTGAGCGACAAACCGGTGTGGTGTCCGGCGTATGCGAGCATCGACGATTTGTTTACGGCATGTTCAGAACTGAAGAAGGCAGACCATATATGGCTTGTCATGGAACTG
The DNA here is from genome assembly GCA_016281055.1 of Prevotella sp. GTDB lineage: Bacteria > Bacteroidota > Bacteroidia > Bacteroidales > Bacteroidaceae > Prevotella. The sequence goes on along the minus strand of JAEEHW010000140.1, from coordinate 14,682 downwards.
TATGAGGTATATGTGCAGGTGACGGGATTCACAGAGACACTGGAGGAGTTTTACAGTTGGGGTGAACTGATGCTTGCCGACTTCGACGACGTTGACAAACACCTTGCCGATGCACGTCAGGTGTTTTCGCTCATAGGCGACCTGCATGCACTTGACAATGTGGACTATCTCAGTGAGGAACAGCGCAAGGTGCTCGAACAGTTCTTTAGCAATTTTACCAAAGACCACAACAGTACACTGAAAAAGCGCTTCCAGCAGTTGTGGAACAAGTTCTACGATATCTACACCACATACCAGAAACGACTGGAAGAAAAAGGTGTGGCATACGAGGGTATGCTATACCGCAAGGTGATAGAGAATGAAGAGCGTAGAATGAAGAATGAAGAAGATTTAGCTTGGCGACCCGAATCATCATCTTACGTCTTTGTTGGTTTCAACCTGCTTAACGATGTTGAGCAGAAGATGTTCTCCATGCTGATGAAAGAAGGTCGTGCGAAGTTCTATTGGGATTTCGACGACTATTACATGAAGGCGCAGGACTATCATGAAGCCGGAAAATACATAAGCAGTCATCTGCGTAACTTCCCCAACGAACTGGAATATGATTCTCCCGTGTATCACCGTTTTTTGAAAGACAAGGAGATGACATTCATATCCTCTGCCACCGACGACCTGCAAGCCCGCTACATAACGCAGTGGCTCACACCAGAGCGCATTGCGGCAGGAAGGCGCACGGCAATAGTGCTGGCTGACGAACAGTTGCTTGAGACAGTATTGCACTGTCTGCCGCCAGAGGTGGAGCACGTCAATATAACCACAGGCTATCCGTTGGCACAGGCACCGGCGGCATCCTTCGTGAGGCTGCTTATGAACCTGCATGCGCATAGATCATACACCCTGCACAATGTCAATGCCGTGCTGCGCCATCCATACACAAGATACATAAGTGAGAAAGCATCAGAGCTGCATGAGAGGCTGAATGGTGAGGTGATATATTATCCTACGCTTGAAGATTTGTCGGTGGACGAGAACCTGCATCGGTTGTTTGCACCGGTGGATGACATGTGTGCGCATCTTATGTGGGCGGTGAGAACCATCGCACAGAATATGAGTGACTGTCACGACGATTTCCACAGCGAGGGGCTGTTTCGCATGTACACCATATTAAATAGACTGCATACGCTTCGCCAGTCATTGCAGGAAAATGGTGACACCATGTGCAGCGAGATGATGGGAAACACCTCGCTTTTCCCCCGTCTGCTGGCACAGATAATACAGACCACTACCATTCCATTCCATGGTGAACCGATAGAGGGTATACAGATAATGGGCGTGCTTGAAACGCGAAATCTGGACTTCGACCATTTGCTGATACTGTCATGCAATGAGGGATGCCTCCCGGCAAAGGTGAGCGACAGTTCATTTATCCCCCACAGCGTGCGCAGGGCTTACAACCTTACCACGGTGGAAAACAAAGTGGGGATATATTCGTATTACTTCCACCGCCTGTTGGCACGCGCAAAGGATGCCGTGATGATTTACAACAATTCCACGGAGGACGGCCGCACGGGCGAGATGTCACGCTTCATGCTGCAGTTGCTGGCAGAGTCAGGAATGGAAATAAACAGACAGACGCTGGTGTCAGGACAGGTGACGGGCACTGCCAGTCCGAAGGATATAGTGAAGACAGAGGGAATGATAGAGAAACTGTTGCAGAAAAAATCATTCTCGCCGTCTGCATTGGGCAAATATCTGCGATGCCCGATATCGTTCTATTACCAGTATGTGCAGGATATAATGGAAGACGATGAGTCTGACGAGGAAGAGATGGACAGCCGTATGTTTGGCAACATCTTCCATAAGTCGGCAGAACTGCTCTATGGAGAACGCCTGAACCGTCCTATAACGCGCAGCTTCATAGAAGGACTGCTGAACGAGAAAGGCCATGTCACACTGCAGCGAATCGTGGACAAGGCCTTTCGTGAGGAACTGTTCAGAATAAAAGACGACAGTAGGAAAACACCGCGCCTCGGAGGATTGCAGGTGGTGAACCGTGAGATGGTGCTGCGTTTCTTTGAGGAATTGCTGCGCTATGACCTGGGCAAGACACCGTTTACTGTCATGGCGGTGGAGGAGAGAGTGGAAGGAACTATGGAGGTGGAGACCGCACTCGGACGGCGCAGGGTGAAAATCGGTGGTGTGATAGACCGTCTTGACTGCGTCACCGACGAAGATGGAGTACAGCGTGTGAGGGTGATAGACTACAAAACGGGCAGGGCGCCATCGGCAATAGCGATGGAGAGCATCAGTGACATCTTCTTGCCGGCACAGGTGGAGAACCACTCCGGTTATTTCCTGCAGGCACTGCTCTATTCCGGACTGGTGAAAGACCAGGGAGAGAACCGTCCGATATCGCCATGCGTGCTGTATGTGCAGAATGCCTCCAAAGAAGGTTACTCGCCCAATCTGCTTATAGAGAAGGTACCGCGGAAGTTTATCGGACGGCCGATACTTGATGCAAGTGAGTTCCTTGAGGAGTTTCAGGATGGAGTGCGCAGGCTGCTCACCGAGATATTGAGTATGGACCAGCCGTTCCGCTTGCCGGAAAAGGAAGACAGATGCCACAACTGTGCATTTGAGAGATTGTGTTATTAAAGGTGAAATAATGAAAAAAATAAGAGCTATTTGGATTTTTATTTGTACCTTTGCGGTCAAAGAATAATGTTGCTAAGAATAAGGAATAAGGTTTGCATCGCAAGATGAACCTTAATCTATAAGCCATCAACCAAGACGATAATACCAAACAATAGATACTATGATTGATTTTACTTTTTACTCCCCTACGGAGTTCGTCTTCGGACGTGAGACAGAGAACAAGGCTGGACAAATGGCCAAACAGTATGGCGCCGGCAAGGTGATGATAGTATATGGCGGCGGCAGTGCCGTGAAGAGCGGACTGCTCGACCGTGTGAAGCAGTCGCTGGATGCTGCAGGTATCAGTCACTGCGAACTGGGTGGCGTGCAGCCAAACCCGACAGACAAGAAAGTTTACGAGGGCATCGCGCAGGCCAAGGCTGAAGGAGTTGACTTTATGCTGGCAGTGGGCGGCGGCAGTGTTATTGATACGGCTAAGTCAATAGCTTGTGGTGTGAAATATGATGGCGACTTCTGGGATTTCTATGTAGGCAAGGCCCCAATAACTGCTGCCCTGCCAGTTGGCGTGGTGCTGACTATACCAGCAGCAGGTTCTGAAGGTTCTGGCAATGCCGTGATAACCAATGAGCAGACACAACAGAAACTGGGTATGGGACACCCCATGTTGCTGCGCCCCAAGTTCTCTATCCTGAACCCAGCACTCACCATGACCCTGCCTGCATGGCACACGGCATCGGGTGTATGCGACATGATGGTGCACATACTGGAGCGCTATTTCTCCAATACAGAGAATACGGAAATCAGCGACCGTCTGTGTGAGGGTGTGCTGATGGCAATCATCAACGAGTCACGCAAGGTGATGAAGAATCCTCAGGACTATGACGCCCGTGCAAACGTCATGTGGAGCGGTATGGTGGCGCACAACGGCACCTGCGGCGTAGGTCGCGAGGAAGACTGGACCGGACACCAGATGGAACACGAGATAAGTGCCATATACGACGTGACGCATGGTGCAGGACTGGCAGTGGTAACACCTGCCTATATGACATTCATGGCAAAGCACAACCCAAGGCGCATGGTGCAGTTTGCAAAGAGAGTGTTTGCTGTGCCTGCCGATTTCGGCAATGATGAGGCTGTGGCACTTGAGGGCATCAGACTGTTTAAGCAGTTCCTGCACGACGACCTGAAATTGCCTGTGACACTTGATGAACTGCTGCCCAACCTGTCACGCCAGGAGATAGAGGCTGCAATCCCAGTGTTTGTTGAGCATCTGCACAAGAACAAGGGTGCGCGTTTCGGAGCGTTCTATCCCGTTACTCCTGAGGTAAGCACAGAGATATACAAGATTGCGCTTGCTGCTCAGTAATGTCTTGCTTTCATAACTCCTTCCTTCGGTTTGGGAAATGAATATGAATAAATGGTTGTTTACTGCCATACTCGCCTTTAGTGCTGCGTCGGCACATGTCCTGATGACATCGTGTAAGACGAGGCAGACCGTCGAACTGTCAGCGCCTGCTCAGGTACATAGTTTTGTTCCTGAGCACTCGCCTGACGTGTTCCTGCTGATGTACGATGAAAAGGTTGGCAAGGAACCGTTGCTGCAGGCCATCAAGGATTACAAGTGCGAGATAGTCTATGATTACAACATCATCTCTGGCATGGCACTGAAGAAACCAGACGACAAGACTCTTGAGGAAACCATGCAGTATTTCAGGAAAGTGAAGGGTGTCACCACGGTAGAATACAACCACATCATACGCCTTACCGACCCCGTCAAGCCTAAGTTACTCGTGCAGTAAGAGTCTTGACTCTTAATTGTTAGCTCTAAGCATAGCGAGGTGTAATGCCTATGTAATTGTTCATTTTTAAGCCCCCACCTGCCTCCCCCGTGGTGGGAGGGGTGATATTACGTTTTCTTAATCGCCTCGGGCAAGTGTGAGCAGTTGGTTTGTTGTTCATTTGTAATTCAGTCAAATTGTAATTTTATTCCCTCCCCGTGGGGGTTGCTCTCCCCCGCGAAACGGGGGAGCCAGGAGGGGGTGAAAAGACTATTGAGGACGTGGGGGCTTTCGCATCCGTTTTCTTCGTTTTCTGATGCAAAGATACAAAATTGAGGCACGAGGTTGCAAGTGCGCGACCATTTTTTAACATTTGAGGTGTGTACCAAAATGTCAGTTTTTCCGGTGGAGATTCATTGCATGCTTTTTATGCTCTCATCAGGCATATTCCATAGGGAAGAATATATGCAATGAGCATGAAAAACGTATGCTTTTTTCTTTTATCTACAACAACATATTTTGTGGCCATGTAACAAAAACACGCAAAACATGAAACATACATCACGGTAAACAGACATGCCGCATGCATCGTAATTGAAAATAAATTAGTAACTTTGCACTCGTAAACTCGCCAAGGCGACCACGAGCCTGCTTCGCAGACACTCGGTGTTTACTTCGTGCGATAATATTGCACTCGTAAATCAGAGACGTGCGCCAATCTTCGATTGACACGCACTATTTACTTCGTACGATAATATTGCACCATGAAAAATTGAAGAATTGAAAAGTTGAAAAATTGAAGTTATTCCCGCATGGCAACTTTCATTCTTCCATCTTTCCATCCTTCAACTCTTTAACTCTTCCATCCTTTAAATCTTAGTCTAACGACCAAATCAATAAAAAAATGAAAAAGAAAATCTTTATCCTTTCTGCACTGCTCGCCGTCGGCACGATGGCTGAAGCGCAGGACAAACTCTACAGCGACGAGTTTCCAATCGGCGACGTCACACTGTTGGACGGCCCGCTGAAGAAGGCTCGCGACCTGAACATCAAGACACTGTTGCAGTATGACTGCGACAGACTGCTGGCTCCATACCGCAAGGAAGCCGGACTGGAACCCAAGGCAAAGACTTATCCCAACTGGGACGGACTGGACGGACACGTGGGCGGACACTACCTTACTGCCATGGCGATGAATGCTGCCACGGGCAACGAGGAGTGCCGCAAGCGCATGGAATATATGATAAGCGAACTGCAGGAGTGCGCTGATGCGAATATAAAGAACCACCCGGAGTGGGGTAGGGGCTACGTGGGCGGTATGCCTAACAGTGAGCGCATCTGGTCAACATTCAAAAAAGGTGACTTCGGTACATACTTCGGTTCGTGGGCACCGTTCTATAACCTGCATAAGATGTATGCCGGTCTGCGCGACGCATGGCTGTATTGCGGCAACGAGCAGGCCAAGCGCCTCTTCCTCGGTTTCTGCGACTGGGCCATCGACCTTACCGCAGGGCTTACCGACGACCAAATGGAGCGTATGCTGGGCAATGAGCATGGCGGCATGAACGAGGTGCTGGCCGATGCCTACGCCATCACCAAGGAAAAGAAATACCTCGACGTGGCGCGCCGTTTCTCACACCGCCGTCTGCTCACGCCGATGTCGCAGCGCCAGGACAACCTCGACAACATGCACGCCAACACGCAGGTGCCGAAGGTGGTGGGCTTTGAGCGCATAAGCGAACTGAGCGGCGACGAGACATACCATAATGCAGCAGACTTCTTCTGGGACATCGTGACGGGTGAGCGTTCGCTCGCCTTCGGAGGCAACAGCCGCCGCGAGCACTTCCCAAGCCGTGAGGCATGCACCGACTTCATCAACGACATTGACGGTCCGGAGACGTGCAACACCAACAACATGCTGAAACTGACAGAGGACATGCACCGCCGCAATCCAGAGGCACGCTATGCCGACTACTATGAGTTGGCTACGTTCAACCATATCCTGTCGAGCCAGCATCCAGAGCACGGCGGCTATGTGTATTTCACGCCGGCACGTCCGCGTCACTACCGTAACTATTCAGCACCAAACGAGGCAATGTGGTGCTGCGTGGGCACGGGCATGGAGAACCACGGCAAGTACGGACAGTTTGTATATACACACAAGGGCGATGCGCTCTTCGTGAACCTCTTCGTGGCTTCAGAACTGAACTGGAAGGAGAAGGGCATGGTGCTGCGCCAGGAGACACAGTTCCCATACGCAGAGACAAGCCGCATCACCATTACGCAATGCACGGCGCGCAATGCACAGACAATCCTGGTGCGCTATCCTGCGTGGGTGAAGCCGGGAGAGTTTGAGGTGAAGGTAAACGGACAGCCTGTCAGCATCGTCACAGGACCTTCGTCATACGTGAGCATTGACCGCAAATGGAAGAAAGGCGACGTCATAGACATCACCTTCCCAATGCACAACAGCGTGAAATACCTGCCAAACGTGCCGCAGTATGTTGCACTGATGCACGGTCCGATACTGCTCGGCATGAAGACCGGCACCGAAGACCTGGCTCACCTCATTGCCGACGACAGCCGTTTCGGACAGTATGCCGGCGGCAAGAAACTGCCCATAGACAAGGCTCCGATACTCATCAACGACAACATCGACGGCATTGCAGACCAGTTGCAGCCCGTAGCAGGAAAGCCGCTGCACTATACCCTGGCAACAAAGATGGAGAACGGCATACACAACGAACTGATGCCTTTCTTCGAGATACACGACTCACGTTACATGATATACTGGCTTGCACTGACGGAGCAGAACTACAGGGGTTATCTTGACAACCTTGCCAAGCAGGAGCAGGAGCGTCAGGCACTTGAGGCACGCACCGTGGATAAGGTGCAGCCGGGCGAACAGCAGCCTGAGACAGACCATAAGATGGAGACCGACCGTTCAAACGTGGGCAACACCAACGATACCTTCTATCGTGATGCACGCGACGGCCACTACTTCAGTTACCTGATGCAGACCGGCGGACAGACAGACCTCAGTCTGCAACTGAAATACTGGGGTGTGGGTGAATGGAAGACCCATGAGTTTGACATCTATGTTGACGACGTGCTTGTCAAGGAAGTGAACAACACAGGCAAGTACCGCATCTCAGAATTTAAGTATGAGACCTATCCAGTGCCGGCAGAATTGCTGAAAGGCAAGCAGCAGGTGCGCGTGAAGTTCGTGGCCAAGCCACGCAAGCAGATAGGTGAGATATATGAAGTAAGACTGGTTAAGAATTAAAGAGTCTTTTAGTGAAAAGTGAATAGTGAAAAGTGAAAAATACGCCAAAGACATAGTGCGTGATGATACTTGTGCGTAACTTGTATTTTTCACTATTCACTATTCATTATTCATTATTCATTATTCACTTCCCGAAAGGAGAACTTTAATTTTTCAATTCTTCAACTCTTCAATTCTTTCAATGGCCGAACAGTCCCTGAAAAAACAGTTGAAAGTACTCACCATCCCGGTGTTCATTGAGATGGCGCTGGTGATGCTGCTGGGTGCCGTCGATACGGTGATGCTGAGTCGCTACAGCGACGATAGTGTTGCTGCCGTCGGTCTTGACAACCAGCTGATATCACTTGTGTTCCTCGTCTATCAGTTCTTCTCGATGGGTGCCGCCATACTCTGTGCGCAGTATATCGGGGCTGGACTGAGGAAGCAACTTGTGCAGGTGGTGGGCATGGCCTTGGTGGTAAACCTGCTGTTGGGACTGACGGTAAGTGCCCTGCTTTTCTTCTTCGCGGAACAACTGCTGCATCTGATGGGACTGCGCCCCGAACTGATGGGCGACGGACTGGTGTATCTGCGACTGACAGGTGCACTGTCGTTCTTCCAGGCATTGTCGCTCACGTTCTCCGCTTCGCTGCGCAGTGCCGACAAAGTGATATGGCCCATGACAGTGACGGGCATCGTCAATGTCATCAACATCTTTGGCAACTACGCCCTGATATTCGGACACTGGGGATGTCCGCAACTGGGTGTAGAGGGTGCGGCTATCGCTACGGCTACCAGCCGTGCCGTAGCCATGATACTGCTTGCAATCATACATTTCAAGGTGCATATACCAAAGTTTCCGCTGCATTATTTCCGTCCCATCCCCTGGCAGGAACTTGGCAAACTGCTAAAGATCGGTGTGCCGGCCATGAGCGAGAATATTTCATACTGTCTGTCGCAGGTGGTCATCACCTATTTCATCAACCAGATAAGCAACGAGGCATTGGCGGCACGCACATACTGTGCCAACCTGATTACGTTTGTAAATCTTTTCTGCATCAGCATCACGCAGGGCGGCGACATACTCGTGGGACACCTTGTAGGACAGAAACGCCATCAGGCAGCCTACGTCATGGGCAATTATTTCTTCCGCTGGTCGCTGATAATCACGCTCACCGGTTCCGTGTTGCTCGCACTGACGGGCCACAGCATCCTCAGTGCCTTCACCGATAATGTAGAGATTGTCACCATGGGTGTTTGGGTGCTTGTCGTTGACTGTTTCCTTGAACTGGGGCGCACGTCAAACATCTTTGCCACCAGCACGCTGCGTGCCACTGGCGACACCGTATATCCCCTTGTAGTAGGAGTGGTGTTCCAGTGGAGCATAGCCGTCGGCTTGGCATACGTCATAGGCATCCCCCTCGGCTATGGCCTCGTAGGTATGTGGATAGGCTTCGCGCTTGACGAAAACATCCGTGGCATCATCCTCGTGCGCCGCTGGCGCTCAGGAAAGTGGAGAAATAAGGGGTTTGTGAAATAACTTTTTCAATGCACAATGCATAATGCACAATGCACAATTGGCTGCGCTTTGAAATAGAATCCGCATGGTAATTGTGCATTGTGCATTATGAATTATGCATTATGAATTGTGCATTGTGCATTATGAATTATGAATTAGCCTGTATGCTATAGAACCAGGTTGAGGCGTAGCAGGGCAGTCGTCGATTGAGAACCATCCGGCATCGCTGATTTCCTCATCCTGCGGTTTAATCTCACCGCTCTCCCATTCTGCGGTGAAGGCAATCATCAACTGTGAAGGGAACGGCCAACTCTGTGTGCCGAAGTACTTTATGTTTTTCACCTTTATGCCTGTCTCCTCCATCAACTCACGCCTGACGGTCTGTTCGGCTGTCTCGCCAGCCTCCATGAAACCAGCTATGCAGGCATATATATCCTGATTCCTCTGTGCATGGCGTGCCAGCAGCATCTTGTCGCCCTTGCGCACTAAAACGATGATGCATGGCTCAATGCGTGGAAATACAATCTTGCCACAGCCGGTGCATGTCATGGCTGTCAGTTCTTTGTGAGGCGTCAGTGCACTTCCGCATCCGGCACAGTAACGTGTGCTGTCTGTCCAACTGGCAAGTGCCTTGGCACGAAACACCTTCATGGCTTCCTCCTCAGTGTTGCGGGCGTTATATAGGCGCAGCGCCTCCGTGGTGTAATCAGAAGGCAGTTCCTTGTCTTTCACCAGCATGAAACAGATGCCGTATTCAGGCTCGCAGTATATGTCGCTGCCCTGTGCATCATGTTTCAGCTGCTCCATGTCCTGCAAGCACATTGGAGCATTGTCCTTTCTGAGTATTATCTCTTTATTTATGAAGGCGAAACATTCGCCGTCAAAAGTCTCTGGATTCTTTATAAGCATAATTCACCTTTCACCTTTCACTTTTCACCTTTCACCTTTCACCTTTCACCTTTCACTTTTCAGTAATATCCTGCAGCACCAGTCCGCTCAGCATAAAACCGAATATGGCAGTGATGTGGGCGAGAGTACCGTTAATCTGTGCTTTCGATGAACACCATTCATGGTTCAGGAGACTCTGGTCGCCAGGGCCGTTTTTCGCTTTCGGACACATACATTGCTCTGTGCCGCATGTGGCATTGTGACCACGGTTCTCAAGAAGTTCGTCACTGTACACACACTGAAACTTGTGTTTCGGGAACTGCTTCTGCGACTTGAATTTCTTGCGCAGGGCGCGTGCCAATGGGTCGCCCTGCACCTTCCAGAACTCTGTGACCTTGATGCGTGTGGGGTCGAGTTTAAGGGCAGCCCCCATCGAAGAGAAGAGCTTGGCTTTCGTCTTGCAAGCCAGAAGGATAAGTGCCGCTTTGTCTTTCAGCGAGTCAATGGCATCAATAATGTAGTCGTAGCTGTCAAGATTGAAGTCGTCTGCCGTCTCTTGTGTAAATATCTTCTGCAGGGCTGTGATCTCTGCCGAAGGGTTAATGGTCAGTAGGCGCTCCTTCAGGACATCTACCTTCACCTCACCCACGGTTTTCGTCGTTGCCATCAACTGACGATTGATGTTGGTAATGCACACACGGTCACTGTCAACAATGGTCATCTGGCGTATGCCGCTGCGCACAAGACTTTCTGCGCACCATGACCCAACGCCACCCACGCCGAAGATAATCACGCGCTTTTGGGCAATGCGCTCCATCGCCTCGTCACCTAACAGCAGTTCGCTTCTGCGAAATATAGCACTGTCTATTGCCATTGGTTATTAATTGCTCAGATAACTACTTCCGTTTTTCAATTCTTCAATCCTTCAACTCTTCAATTCTTCAATTCTGCAATCACCTCTATTTCTGTCAGCGCTCCTTTCGGCAGTGTCTTCACTGCCACTGCAGAGCGGGCAGGGTAGGGGTCGGAGAAGAATTCTCCATATACGGCGTTCATGTCGGCAAAGTCATTCATGTCGGCCATGAATACAGTAGTCTTGATGACGTTTGCCATTGACAGGCCTGCTTCCTGAAGTATTGCCTGAATATTCTTCAGTGCCTGACGTGCCTGTTCCTTGATGCCGCCTTCTACAAGGTTTCCTGTTGCAGGGTCGATGGGAATCTGTCCTGATGTATAGACAAGGTTTCCAACTTGTATTGCCTGACTGTACGGTCCAATGGCGGCTGGTGCTTTTGCTGTGCTGATTTTTTTCTTCATGTGTTTCTTATAACTTCAATTTTTCAATTTTTCAACTTTTCAATTCTTCAATTATTCTTGGTGCAATATTATCGTACGAAGTAAATAGTGCGTGTCAATCGAAGATTGGCGCACGTCTCTGATTTACGAGTGCAATATTATCGTACGAAGTAAACAACGAGTGTCTGCAAAGCAGGCTCGTGGTCGCCTTGGCGAGTTTACGAGTGCAAAGTTACGAATATTTAATGAAACGGCAAAATTTATTACTAGATAAAGTTGTCATGGTTGTCCAAAGTTGTCTTTAATACAAAAAGAATGGAAGACAACACAGACAACCAAGACAACTTCAATTTAAAGGGACTTCTATTTATTATCGCCTTCGGCTGTCGAGCTAAACCTTCTGCCACGAAGTGGCATACCAAGGAAGAATTATAGAATAGTCCATTAATGGATGATATTGATGGCATTAACGATAATACCTGATGTCATTCGCTGAACAGTTACCGACATTCATACAAATGTTAAAAATGAAGAATAAAACGCAGATTTATAATTCAAAATGGGTTGTAACTGAAAAAAAAGTTGTATTTTTGTATATTGTTTGTTACATGAAAATATGAAGTAAGGAGTTGAGGAAATAAGAAAGAATAACTAATAAAAACAATAGATAATGAAAAAGATTCTCGTGGCGCTCGCAGCCGTCTTTTGCTGCGCAATAACAGCTCTGGCTCAAAACACCCAGACAGACAGAAACCGTTCGTACACCATCACGCTCGGCGGCGTGCAGTATACTCACAGCGATGAGAAGATGACATCGAGTGAGGCTGTCAGCAAGGTTATGACCGGCATGCTGACCGGCAAGACCTCCATACAGGCAACCGAATACGAGGAAGACGTGATCAACGCTATCATCAAGGGACTCTCCAATTCTCATCGCTATCGCTATGACGACAGTATGCTGGAAAATAACGATGCAATAGTGGCGGGCAACCTCGTGGTTGAAGCTGTCATCACCAACATACAGGTGAAGACGGAAAACCGTACTTGGAAGGGAAAGGATGGCAGACCGCAGATTACCACTTCATACAAGGGCGAGGTAGAGGCTATGCTCACGCTGAAGGATGTAAAGACGGGTGAGGTAATCGGCAATCCGTCGTTCAGCGGTTCGGGAACAGGCACTTCCTATAATTCCGACTCTGACAAGGCTATGCGCTATGCCATAGGCCATCTGTCTTCCAGCATCACCACCTGGCTCAACAAGTATCTTCCTTTGCAGGCCAACATCATAGAGGGCTCTACAGCCAAGAAAGACAAGCAGAAGGAAGTGTATATCGACCTTGGCGCGCGAGAGGGCGCTTCAGAAGGTCTGCACTTGGCAGTGTATAAGGTGAAGACCATTGCCGGCCGCGAGGCAAAGACACAAATCGGCAAACTGAAGATTGAAACAGTAGATGGTGACGACATCAGCCACTGCAAGGTGCAGAGCGGAGGCAAGGACATCAAGGCAGCCCTTGATGCTGGTGAGCAACTCGTGGTTGTCTCTACAGACTAATTTAATTTGCAACTTATAACCCCCACCATAGTTATTATGAAAAGGATTTCTCTCTGCCTCATGGCAATGTTGTGTGTGCTAACGCTGTCGGCACAGAGTGTGTATGAAAACGAAGTGACTAACAATATCATGGCGCGTCGCTCGGTACGCAAATACCTTGACAAGCCTGTGGAACACGAGAAGCTGGAGGCAGTGGTAAAGTGCGGCATCAATGCGCCCAGTGCCATGAACCTGCAGAATTGGGCTGTACGAATCGTAGAAGACCAGAAATTGCTGGCTGACGTGAAGAAAATGTGTCGCAATGCTCCGAACCTTATTTGCGTCTGTGCTCCGTCTGACGGCAGGTTTGACCTTGACGCAGGTCTGATGGGTGAGAACATGATGCTGGCGGCTCAGTCATTTGGACTTGGCACCTGCATCCAGACAGGTCCGATACGCTTCCTTACAACAGACGAAAAAGCCAAGACTTTCATGAACAGTCTTGACATTCCTGAAGGCTACAAACTGCTGTATGTAATCTCCATCGGCTATCCAGATGAGCAGCCGGAAACTAAGCCACGCGACACCTCAAAGGTGAAGTATATTAAATAGGTCTTATAATATAATCAAAGCGATCGAAATTATGGTAGCCAAGCGTTTCAAGATACGCTTGGCTATTATTTATGTCGTCATCGTCGTTGTGGTTGGGAATGTGTGGCAACCGCAGTTCTATCGAAGAAAGTATGTCGGCATGTTCTGAGGCAAGCCACTTGAGATTGTCGATGACGCGTTCGTTGCCTATGCCTGTGTAAGCCTTGTATATTCTGGGGTTAATGTCCTTGATGTCTATAATCCATTCTTTGATGAACGGAAGCACGTCCTCTATGTTCCTGCGCGGTACGTTGAGGCTGGTCTCTATGGCTATGCGCCATTCCTTCGGGCACTGTTCGCAGAATGCCTTGATATATGCGCTGTGAAGCAATGGTTCACCGCCGCCGAAGGTTATGCCCCCGCCCGTGGCGAGAAAGTAAAGCTGGTCTATGCGCACCTCGTCAATCAGTTCCTCCACAGTGCGCTCCATGTACGTCGTGTCATCTGAAATGCTCTGCGGATTGAGGCAGTATTTGCATCGCAGAGGACATCCGTGGAATGCCACGAGTGTGGTCACGCCTTCGCCGTCCACTGCCAACCGGTGACGGACAATGCCGATAAATCTGCCTGTGAGTTCATGGGACGTCATGGCTATTGCGCTTTCTTGTCGGGGTCAAGTGAGTCAGGGGCGTAAACGTCGCCTTCAAGTTGTATCTCGTCAAGGCTGTCATTCTTGCAACTGTCAATCATTTGTGGGTTTGGAACATCTCCCTGCAGTCTTTGCCCTGTTCCATTACAACTGCTCAGTGTCAACATTCCCACGGACACGCCGGCAATCATTGCCGCCTTGCCAAGCAACTGGCGCTGGTGCAACTGCTGTTCGAGGTAGCGTACCTCAGCCTCGCACTTGGGGCATGTGCCGAGGCAGTCGCCCTTATACTGACATTCCTCTGTCACATACTCTATGTCGTTCGCCTCAGCAATCTGCCTGCGAATCTCTTTCAATATCTTGCAAGTTCTCTTTCCTTTTGCCATAGAAAATATATTGAGTTGTTTAGGAAAAATTCGTAATGCATAAACGAAAACGAAGACGAAAACGAAAATATTCCGCATGGTATTTTTCACTTTTCACTCTTCACTTTTCACTCTGAGCATAGCG
>JAEEHW010000139.1 GCA_016281055.1 Prevotella sp. | reverse complement strand
CTTTGATGGTGGATATGCGCAGGCAAAGACAAATGAAGCCACTCTGACGGACAATTTCTCTTTGTATTACTATAACTCCGATCACCTTGGTAACATTCGTGAGGTAATAGACGAAAAAGGCGACGTGGTGCAGATAACCAACTACTATCCTTTCGGCACTCCATACAGTGCGGAGGATTTCGCTATGCATAATCCCGATCAGCAAAACCACAAATATAACGGCAAGGAGTTTGACACCACGCATGGCTTGAATACCTACGACTACGGCGCAAGGCAATATAACTCCCTTGTCGGCAGATGGGACAGGATAGACCCGCTGTGCGAGAAATACTACTCCGTAAGTCCGTATGCATATTGTGCGAATAATCCAGTGAATCTGATTGATCCAGATGGATGTGATTGGTATTTTAATACGAATAACACGTTACTATGGAATCCGCGCGTACATAGCCAAGAAGACCTGCAGGAAGGTTTTAAATACGTGGGAGTGACGTATAATGATAAAAAGAATGGAATACAATATAGGGATGATGGTACTGTTATGTGTCCTAACGAGACTTCTGGTATAGCAAGAATGAAATTACAACAAGAAGTCAGTCAATCAAGTAAAAACAAGCATGGTAAAGAACAATCAGCTTGTCTTTTGGATGACAAAAATGGTAGCATGCTTGTTTTTCCTGATAATTGGAATAGTGGTTCTGAGTCAAACTTGCCAGCTGGATATAAATTGACGAGTGATAAATTAACCAATATAAAGGGAAGAGATTTAGTGTCGCAGCGCACATACACAGTCATCCAGGGGCAAGGTCGGATGCACATTCTTACACAGATAGGGATTTTGGAGTAGCACGTCCAAATCTTCCAATGTTTGTGCTTCATGCGGATGGCAATATTTATTATCTTGTAGGAACTCCTAATGGCAAAATCATGTCAGGTAGAATTCCGAAAGGTTATGGTAATCTATTACATTTCTCTAAAGAAATACGAAAAGCTCCTAAATAAAATTGTTATGAAAAATATTATTTTATCTTTTTGCACTGTAATAGCTTGGCTATGTTTTTGTAGTTGTCAGAATAATTCCACAGATGTGTGTAACAATGAGATGGATACGTTAAGGTTTCATCCTCAATTTATAAAAATAGTAAAAGAATATGTAGAAACTCACCCTGAATATGATTCATATATAGTATCTTCTCAGTTTGTTTTGACCAAGCATCTTAAACATGAATTCGAATATAATAGTGCTCATAAATACTATATTACCCCAGCAACTTATAGATATCACATTGAATTGTCCCCAGATTCTGTTTATACTTTTGATTGTTTTGCAGATGAATACTTGTCGTCTTATATGATTATTAATAGCAAAAAAGTGTTCTTAAGTTCAGATATAGACGAACTTTCAAAAACGAGATATTATGAGAATTCTATCCCTCATTTGATAGAAGCAAAAAAAAGCGGGGGAATTTGGTGTTTCGCAACAAAAAACGACAAGTATTATATTGTCTCGAAAGATGTAGAGAGGCATGAATCCTTATGGCCTGGTATAATAGAGATTAAAAGTACGGTTAAATTTAGCGCACCATAAAGCCTTTGTTGTAACAAATAATGACATTAGTTCACTTATGCATGAACTATAATGATATTGCTGTAGATGGTTGAAAACAAACAAAAAAACATTATTGACAATAAAAGATGATGAAAAAGATATTATTATTAGTTGTTCTGTTTGGAGTTACAAACAGATTATCTGCTGATTTGGGCGAAGGTGAATATCTGTGCGTATCAGAGTAATCTGTGAGCGTTGAAACCGTTGATTATTAGCTTGGTGTCATAACAAAATAAGACCTATAGCTCATTTTGCAGGATGGAACAGCCCTCAAAGGCCGATGTATACAAGGGTTTTGAGCAATTCAAACGTTTCAGCACGAAATTGACGTTCAAAAATGCTCAATAGCTCATTTTGCAGGATGTAACACGCTCCAAACTACGATAAATACTAACTTTGTAGGCATTTGAAAAGCCTAAAAACAGAGTTGGTATGAACAAAAGGAAGTGTGAGGTATGTGGTTCGTCATATACCGTAAAGAATGGGGTACGCAAGGGTGTACAGTTGTACAAATGTCAGGATTGTGGGCATCAGTTTCGTGCTGGTACTGTTGTGAGTGAGGAGGAATTGTGGGCAGCCTATCAGGATGGGAAGCAGACCATCAGGGAGTTGTCTGAGCGATATAAGGTTAGTGTGTCTACCGTCAAGCGCAGACTGCACGACATCAAGCGTGAGTGGAAGCAGCCTCCGCTCTCAGGTGAGGGATTCGTGCATCTGGACGTAACATACTGGGGACGCAACTTCGGAGTGCTGCTGGCCCTGGACAGCCAGACAGGAAGCCCTCTGTACATGGCCTTTGTGAGGAGTGAGACCGTGAAAGATTATGAGGATGCAGTGGGCAGCATAACAGGACGCGGATACCTCATACGCGGACTAATTATAGACGGCAAGCAGACTCTGTTCAAGACTTTCTCGGAATATCCGATACAGATGTGTCAGTTCCATATGAAGCAGATTGTCAGGCGTTACCTTACGCAGAATCCCAGGATGTTGTCAGGCAGGGAACTGAAGGATCTGACAGCCAGACTTCACAG
>JAEEHW010000138.1 GCA_016281055.1 Prevotella sp. | reverse complement strand
TCCTCTTACCCGACACCGGACATCATGAAAAATGTACCTGTGTCAAGCTTCTCGTACTACTACGTTTCTGTTTTATGTAAGTCTTGTCAAAAATCGCTTTTTCCGCTCTCTTCCTACGGCTGCGGTTCCTCAAAGCCTGCTGGCCAAGGTGCTGCCGTTTTTCGGAAAGCGAGTGCAAAGGTACACACTTTTCACGACATGGGCAAGGGTTTTGAGAAAAAACTTTCATTTTTACGTGCGAAATTGATTAGGGTCAAGTGTAATACAGGAGAGGGCATATTAATTAAGGTGTAGGGGAAATAATAAAAAATAACGTCTGATTTTGAGTTTTGCGACATAAATCCGAATGACCGATTTAGGTTCAAATGCAAAAGCACGAAAAGAAATTGTCATTTTCTTACTTAAATTCAAAGAAAATGCAATATAAACTACAAAAAAAAGAAAAAAAATCTTTTTTCCTTGCAATGTTTTGGGCAGTTCTATCGTATATATAAATAGAAGGCCACGAAAAGATGGAAGAAACAGAAATGGACATAATACACGGCCTGAGGACTCAAAGTCCGAAGGCACAGCAGCAGGCTCTTGAGCAGTATGGCGGTTACGTCTGGGCTCAGGTGGCAAGACTTGTATCAGGTCTTGAGGATGCTGAAGAAGTGTACCAGGACGTATTCATCAAGGTCTTCAAAAAAATAGAACTGTATGACAGTCAGAAGGCTTCGCTGAAAACATGGATTGCACGCATTGCCTACAACGAGTCGGTGACTTTTCTCAGGCGCAAGCGTCAGGCGATGGTTTACTTTGAGGACCGCCACGGAGAAGCAGAGGCGTTGTCTGATGCAGAAGTTGACGAAACACTCGGGCATGCAAACGAGGAAACAATACAACTTATACGGGCGGCAATAAAATATCTTCCTCCAGAAGAACAAGCCATCATCACAATGTTCTATTACGACGAGATGAGTCTGAAGGACATAGCATTCGCAACGGAATCCATTCCCACGACGATTGCCTCAAGACTAAGCAGAATAAGAAAGAAACTTTGTAAAATCATTAAAATGCTACAATCATGACAGACGAAACTTACAACGAAATAAGACAGAGGGACAAGGTTCTTCGCGACGCAATTCGTCTGGAAGAAAACAGTCGTCCTCCGATGCCGAAAGACCTCAACACACGACTCATGCAGCGGGTGGAGAAAGAGGTTGGCAACAAGCCGAAACGCACCGTGCGCCTATGGCCTTGGATTGTGGCAGCCTGCGTGGCTGGCGTAATGGTGGTGTTTCTCACCCCGCCAAAAGACAATGCCACTGTTTCTGAGGGCGAAAGCATTGCCAGCGTATGTATCGATACAGTGAAAAGGCAAATAGAGAGCATAACAGGCGACAAGCCTGATACTCACATTGCAAGCAATGAAACGAAAACGAAGACGAAAACGGGAACGGGAACGAAGACGAAAACGGAAACGAAAACGAAGACGAAAACGGAAACGGAAACGGGAACGGGAACGAAGCAAGTGGCAATGGCACAGAAATCAGCCGTCACGGCACCGTCTCAGGCAAACAAGAAAGAAAGCATTGCAACAAGCACTGCCCATACGGCACATGACATGGCTGCAACAAACAGACCTGCAGTCAACTCACGATCAAGGGTTCTCACAGAGCGTGACATTCCCGTCACCCGACCAGAGAACCTGAAATACACGAAAGAGGAACTGGCACTCATGAAGCAGCAGGCCAACGAGGCTTACATAAAATGGGTGGAACTGGAACTCGAAATAGCAAAATACAATCAAGAACAAACAGCATTAAACAGATAAGATTATGAAAAGAATTTTTATCATGCTGCTCATTGCCTGCACGGCAATCACGGCAACCAACGGACATGCACAGCGTAAACAGACCGACAACAGGCCAAAGAATGTCATCCACACACTCGGTCTCATCATAAACGAATGCGGCAACGAGAATGGAGAGGTGTATAACGTAACAAGAAATCCGAACACCAACCTCATCGAATTCAAAGACCAGAGAGTTCATTTCACCTGCTCCGCAAACAACCCCAACCTGCTGCAGATAGGCAACCGTTTCAAGAGCGACGAAGGACTGTGCTACCAGTTCCTGCACATCGCAAAAGGAAGCAACGAGAAATTTTCAATAGTCACATATGACAATGAAAAGCAAAGGTTTACAGATACATTCATCCGCAAAAGAGCCTCGCAGGAAATGTGGTTCATGGCCACGAAGAACTCCGTCAATCCTCGTCTCCGCGATGTATATGCCATTGTATGGAGTCCCAAGGAAGACAACAGTAACATGGTTGAGGGCGACATCTTCATGATAACCTCCCCACGACCCGACCTTTACGAGATAGACATGGAGTCATCAAGCAAGACATTCAAGATTGACGGTCGCGTGGGCTACGACCTCAACGACTCTCTGTACGTCTTCTACATGGCAGACACCTACGAGGAACTGAATGACCTGGTCAAGATGACCGATTCATACGAAGAACTGAAAAAAATTGGGGACAACGCCCATGTAGCTTACATGCCGGTGAAAAACAAGCATTTCGGCATAAGCGTAGAGATAGATAAGCACAAGGCCGGCCGCATACGCACCGTCATGCCCGACGGCTCGCTCTGCAAACTTTGGACTAACATTGACATGGTACCGGGCGAGACATACCGCATCACCACCCACAACGGATACTTCGACGAGGACCGCGACTATGAGCACCGCTTCGGCCGCTACTCTGACAAGAGCATGATAAAAGGGCATGACTATGACGACCTTGAGATAACCGGCGGATACACAGAGGAAGACACTGTGGTTATCAATGATCCAATTTCAAACGGTATCAAGCATGTCAAGCCGATGAACGGCAGCAAAAACAATGACAATCCTTTGAAGGGCCTGACGGCAGAGCAGATAATGGACCTTGAATTAATGGCAGCTTCCATAGAGCAAAGCAAGGAAATGATTGAAGATTTATTTGAAACAGTGACCGAGGGCATAGGCAACATGCCTTTCTATGGCAAACCAAAGAAATGGGAACCTTACGACAATATGTTCAATACGATTTCTATACAGAACAAAAACTTTGACAAGTTGTTTGACAATTTATTAAACACCTGCAGCAAATATGGCTTAAAGCAGAAAGAACTTCTCGAGCCACGCAAACTTGCATTGGAACTGCTCATGGAGCAGAGCAAGGCATTCAATGAGTACTACATGAAGTACGGCTATCTCTCTACTGCCGCAGCGAAATGCCAGAAGCAGGTAAACAAGCTCATAGAGAAACACATGAAGGCAATGAGCAAAGCCATGGGGCTCACGAAATAAAATGAAATGCTCACTGACGTTACCCAATGCGTCAGTGAGCAAAAAATTGAAGTATTATAGAATTGAGAAGTTTTTCTATTTCTCCACTGTTTAGAAAACTCATTTTAAGGGGCATTGACAGAGGCGGATGGACAACATTCCCACAAAAGGGGTGTAATGCGACAGCGGGACTGTAAACCGCATTCTCGACGATAGGCATTTTTTCAAAAAACAATAAAAACGCAAAAAAGGCACGTTTTAGTACCAGTTACGGACTAAAACGTGCCTTTTTATGTTGTAAAAGTAGCCATATTGCACTGTAATAGCAAACATATTACATAGTAAAATGATAGCTTTTACACTATAATATGATAGCTTTTACTGCGCGTTAAGAAAACTTTACATTTTTAACATTGTTCTAAATGTCGGATTTCGTCATCACCGATATAGAAAAGCGAGAATAAAAAAAGACTCCAAAAACAGTTTAGTAATTCTCTGCGTGAATCTCGAAATATGACTGCGGATGAGCGCAGGTTGGACAGATGTCTGGAGCTTTCTCGCCGACCACGATGTGGCCACAGTTGCGACATTCCCATACCTTCACCTCGCTCTTGGCAAACACCTCTTGTGCCTCCACATTCTTCAGCAGGGCACGGTAGCGCTCCTCGTGACGTTTCTCAATGGCAGCCACCAGGCGGAACTTCTCTGCCAACTCCGCAAAACCTTCTTCCTCTGCCGTCTTTGCAAAACCCTCATACATGTCGGTCCACTCATAGTTCTCGCCATCAGCGGCATCAGCAAGATTTTGCGCAGTGCTCCCTACCCCGCCGGTGAGTTCCTTGAACCACATCTTGGCGTGCTCTTTCTCATTATCAGCAGTTTTGAGAAACAGCTCCGCTATCTGTTCAAAGCCTTCTTTCTTTGCCTTGGAAGCAAAATAAGTGTACTTGTTGCGTGCCTGGCTCTCGCCTGCGAAAGCAGCCGCAAGATTCTTCTCTGTCTGTGTGCCGGAATACTTTGTGTTCATAATGTCTTGTTTTTTCGTTAATAAAATACCACTGGCAAAGTTACGAATACTTTTTTGTTCACGCAAATTTTTCCCCGCTTTTTTACGTATCTCAAGAAACATACCAAATTTTGAGGCAATTTCGTTATTTTATAACATTTTTCTTGTATGAAAGCAAAAAAAATTGTATCTTTGCATCTGAAAACATTTTATAAAAACATATTCACAGCGTGAAGATTAAGGAAGTCATACGTACCCTTGAGCATTTCGCGCCTTTGCCCCTGCAGGAGGATTATGACAATGCCGGCTTGCAGGTAGGACTGACAGAGGCGGAGGTTTCAGGGGTTTTATTGTGTCTTGACGTGACGGAGCAAGTCATAGAGGAAGCAGAGGCAAAGGGATGCAACATGATAGTGTCTCACCATCCGCTGATATTCCGCCGACTGAATCACCTCACCGACGAAAACATGGTGCAGCGATGCGTCATCAGCGCCATACGAAAGGGCATAACCATCGTTTCCATGCACACCAACCTTGACAGTGCTTCGGGCGGTGTAAACTATATGATTGCGCGACAGCTCGGTCTGATGCCTGAAAGCATACTACTGATAGACACTCATGAGGTTGAAGGCGTTGAGGGAGGCTCTTGTATTATAGGAGAACTGCCAGAGGCTCTTTCGGCTGAGGCATATATAAATAAGGTGAAGGAATCATTCCACGCTGGCTGCGTTATGACCAACGAACTGTTGCAACGTCCTATAAAGCGCATTGCAGTATGTGGGGGCGCAGGCTCTTTCTGCTTGTCGAAAGCTATCAACGCCGGTGCAGACGCCTTTCTTACAGGCGAAATGCACTACCATGACTATTTCGACCATGAGCAGGAAATACAGATAACGGTAATCGGCCACTACGAAAGCGAGCAATACACCAGGGAACTGCTTGAACAGATAATACACAAGGCACACCCTGAGGTGCGCACCGTGATTACCGAATACAACACCAACCCAATAAGATATTGGTAAAAGGAACAAATAACATATAACAAAATAACAGATTATCATGGCAAGAAAAGACCCAAAGGATCTTACAGTAGAAGAGAAGCTGAAGGCTCTCTTCCAGTTGCAGACAACACTGTCACAGATTGACGAGAAGCGCGCACTGCGCGGTGAACTTCCGCTTGAGGTAGAAGACCTTGAGAACGAAGTGGAAGGACTCAGCGTACGTCTCGACCGCATCAATCAGGAGGTGGAAGACCTCACCAACGCTGTAAGCAAGCGTAAGGCTGACATTGAAGAGGCCAAGGCAAGTGTGGAGCGCTACAAGCAGCAGCTCAACGAGGTGAAAAACAACCGCGAGTATGACACGCTGACCAAAGAGATTGAGTTCCAGACACTGGAAATCGAACTCTGCGAGAAGAAGATACGCGAGGCTGAGCAGCGCATTGCCGACTGTCAGGCTAACCGCGAGCGCGTGGAGGAGCAAATCAACGAGCGTGAGCGTGACCTTGAGGACAAGCGCGGCGAACTCGACGAGATTATGCAGGAGACACGCGAGGAAGAGGATATCCTCAAGGCAAAGGCAAAGGACACAGAGTTGAAGATTGAAACCCGTCTGCTACAGAGCTTCAAGCGCATACGCAAGAATGCTCGCAACGGTCTTGGCATCGTTTACGTACAGCGTGACGCATGCGGCGGTTGCTTCAACAAGATTCCGCCACAGCGCCAGCTCGACGTCAAAATGCACAAGAAGATCATCGTCTGCGAACACTGCGGCCGCATACTCATCGACCCAGAATTGGCTGGTGTTAAGATAGAAACACCAACAGCAGAGAAGCCAAAGCGCAAGCGTACAACACGCAAGAAAGCAGAGGAGAAGACTGAGGATTAATGAAAAGAAACATCTGTCTACCGGCAGAATGGGAACCACAGAGCCTGGTGATGCTGACATGGCCTCACCAGGCTACTGATTGGGCTCCATACCTGGCAGAGATTACCGAGACATACGTGGCAATGGTGGATGCCATCACACACCACGAAGGTGTGGTCATTGCCACACCACACCCTATACAAGTGGGGGCATTGCTCAGTGGAAGACTGACACGCGAGCAGATGACTCATGTGTACTTGTGCCACTGCAAGAGTAACGACACATGGGCACGCGACCATGGTCCTATAACGCTTGTGGAGCGTGATACAGCGAAACGTACCATGCTCGACTTCCGCTTCAACGGCTGGGGAGAGAAATTCGAAGCTTCGCTCGACAATGAGATTACACGAACGCTGCACAAAGATGGCGCCTTCGACACCGAGCAAGGTGGAACACCACGATTGGCAGACAATGACGATTTCGTACTTGAGGGCGGTTCAATAGAGAGCGATGGCAAAGGTACCATATTTACGACAGACTTTTGTCTGTTGGCCCCTAACCGCAACCAGCCGTTAGAAATAGAAGAGATAGAGGAGGAACTGAAATACAGGCTTAAAGCCAGCAGAATAGTGTGGCTACATCACGGCCAACTGATTGGCGACGACACCGACGGGCACATAGACACCACAGTACGTATAGCCCCCGATGATACACTGCTGTATCACAAATGCTATGACAAGGATGATGAGCAATATGCAGACTTCGCTGCACTTGAAGAAGAACTGAAGGCTCTGAAAACCATCGACGGTAAGTCATACCGCCTGATACCTCTGCCACAACCAGATGCTATCCTTGATGATGGTGACAGATTGCCGGCGACATATGCCAACTTCCTGGTTATCAACGGTGCCGTACTGGTACCGACATATGCTCAACCCGACAATGACAAGGCGGCATGCGAGGCCATAGCAAAGGCTTTTCCTGACCGAGAGATTATACCTATTGACTCACGAACAATAGTAAGACAGCACGGCAGCATACATTGCTGCACGATGCAAATACCGTGACACAATTATGAAAGAACTGAAAATCGGAATACTGCAACAGCACAATGTGGCTGAACGCAAAGTAAACATGACACGCCTGGCGCAGGGAATCGTTGACCTT
Organism: Prevotella sp.; assembly: GCA_016281055.1. Lineage (GTDB taxonomy): Bacteria > Bacteroidota > Bacteroidia > Bacteroidales > Bacteroidaceae > Prevotella. Next base: position 19,746 of record JAEEHW010000138.1, on the reverse strand, counting down.
GCCAAGCGTGGAGCAGAACTCATAGTATTGCAGGAACTGCATAACAGCCTGTACTTCTGTCAGGTAGAGGATGTAAACAACTTTGACCTTGCAGAAACGATACCAGGACCTTCCACCAATTACTTCGGTGAACTGGCACGTCAACTGGGAGTGGTCATTGTCACCTCTCTGTTTGAGCGCCGCGCACCAGGTCTCTATCACAACACCGCCGTCGTGATAGAGCGTGACGGCAGCATAGCTGGTACATACCGCAAGATGCACATTCCTGACGACCCTGCATACTACGAGAAATTCTATTTCACTCCAGGCGATTTAGGTTTTCAGCCTATCGACACGTCAGTAGGACGTCTTGGAGTAATGGTATGCTGGGACCAGTGGTATCCCGAAGCTGCACGTATGATGGCACTTGCCGGTGCCGAACTGCTCATATACCCCACAGCAATAGGATATGCAGCAACTGACACTCCACAGGAACAACAACGACAGCGCGAGGCATGGACTACAGTACAGCGCGGACACGCTGTAGCCAACGGCCTGCCCGTAGTTGCGGTGAACCGCGTGGGATACGAACCAGACCCAAGTCATCAGACAGACGGCATACAATTCTGGGGTTCCAGCTTTGTGGCTGGCCCACAAGGGGAACTATACTATCGCGCATCCGACAATGAGGAAGAGAGCGTAATCGTAAACATAGACCTTGACCACAGCGAGGATGTAAGACGCTGGTGGCCGTTCCTGCGTGACAGACGAATCGATGCCTATGGAGATCTAACAAAACGCTACCGAAACTAAAAACAATATGGCTACACCCAAAAAGCAAAGCACGGTCGATGCCTACCGCATGATAATGACTGAACTCGAAAGAGGACAGGTGGCACCCATCTATCTTCTGATGGGTGAGGAGAGCTATTATATAGATAAGGTGTGCGACTGGATTCAGCAGAACTTACTGAGCGAAGAAGAAAAGGATTTCAACCTCGACATTTACTATGGTTCTGAAAATTCCACAACTGCACAACTGATTGTGGATAGTGCACGACGCTATCCCGTCATGGCAGAAAAGCGAGTGATTATCGTTCGCGACATGCAGGCGTTGAAAAACATTGATGCCATAGAACAATACACTGACAATCCCGTAAAGAGCACCGTGCTTGTACTATGTTACATGAACAACAAAATCGATGCTCGAAAGAAGATAGTAACACGTATAGCACAGGTAGGGCAAGTGCTGCTCAGTGAATCGCCAAAATACGACCGAGAAATTGTAGCCTTCATCAACGAATACATCAGTAGTCCTGAGTATAACGCCACAATTGACCCACGTGCCGCACAGGTAATGGCGGCACACATTGGCGGCGACATGAAAAGACTTTCATCTGAACTTGACAAACTTCTTTTGTCATTCGCCCCTGGAGCGCCACGTAAGATAAATGCCGACCTCATAGAACAGAAAATAGGCATCAGCAAGCAATACAATGTGTTTGAACTGCGCGATGCCCTGATAATGAAAGATGCACTGAAAGCACACCGCATAGCAAAATATTACAACGACAACCCAAAAGCCGGAGGACTGTTTGCACTGTTGCCACAAACCTTCGCTTTTTTTCAAAATCTGATGCTCTGTTACTACATTCCAAAGCCAATCAATGACAATGCCATAATGGCACAACTTGGATTAAAGAATCCATGGGCTGCGAAAAGTTACTCTACAGCCATGCGCAACTATCCGGCTCGCAAAACTATTCAGATAATTTCAAAGATACGCGAAATAGATGCACGTTCAAAAGGACTGGACAATGCAAATGCAACACCCTATGATCTGCTCAAAGAACTCATCTCTTTCATTCTACATTAATGCCAAAAGTTTATAAGAAAAAAATCAAATAACAGTCATCATATACAATAGGATTTCTATTCCAAAAACCCACATAAAAAGATAAGACGACAGTCTAAAGCAATACGCCAGAACTGTCGTCTTTTTGTTTTCATGAGCATGAAATGAAATCTCCTGAACAGCGTTTCATGTCTATACATGTTCATAAACATCTTCTTCACGAAAATACTTTTTTTACCTGTAACAAAGATAAGGAGAAAAGAATAGTGTTCCTAAAATGACAAATACTGCTATAGCGTCAGTTGTCCATCTTTTCACCTCAATTATATATATCATCAGCTTCATCTATTTTGCTTCCAGATTGCGACGCAAAAACAATCGAGTACAAAAAAATGTATCTATGAGCACAGAAAATATTAATTATCTTCTATGAAAAAGTAAATTTTCTATATAAAAAGCTGTTTTTTACCTCTTTTATGGGCAAAATAGTGCACAAAAGTCGTCCCAAATAGGTATATAGTAGTGATTATTCACGTAGAATAAGACTTTATAAATGCAAACAATTATACGTTTAACACTTATAAATCAGTAATTTAGCGCATTTTTTGCCTTCGTATTTTTAAATTTTTGGGGCTTTTAGAGGGATTTATCAAGTAATTGCAGAATTTTCAAAAATAAGCATGTGGAATCATGATTTTTCATGCTATTTAAATTTTTATATTCATATTTGTAGTTTTAGATTGTGAATTTACGTATTAAAATTTTAGATGTCCACATTTACATATTCGGTTTTGTATATTTATATCTTCACTGATAATCATATTTTGTTTTTGTAAATTTACATCTGAATATCGAAAGTCAGGCTCACATATAGTGTGCCTGAATAAATATTCATATAGCAAATTCTTATATATGTACTTATAACCTAGATCTTTTAAAGATAAATAATAGTCATTTTACATAAAAATAGCCAATGAGACACTATATTCATGAATAAATAGAGTATTTTATGGCTTATAGTAGATAAAAAGGCTTTTATACTCAGTATTTTATGCAGATTATTTACAGAAATATATAAGTCAGATTTATATATCTGAATTTACATATTTACAACTGTATGATTTAATTTTGTTGTCCATTCTATGAATTTAAATTATTTATTTCTGCAAATCTCAATCATGTTTTGTAAAAATTAAATTTAAAAATGTTGTGTATGTAAAAATTTATTATTACCTTTGTAAAGTGAAAGAAAAAGTCTTTTTTGGGGGTGTTTCACTGTGACCTACCCTACCGGTATCTGACACGCCACTACTGAGACATTATTTATTTCAGAACATAATGCCACCAGGAAAAGGCAAAACAGGAAAATATCGAAATTGGAGAAATAGAACAAAATCAAAACAAATAAAATATCAAGAATATGAAGGACAGAATACGCGAACTGATGGAGGCACAGCACATGAATCAGCAAACCTTCTCAAATTACACCGGCATCAATACCGCAACGCTCAGCGGAATTTTGACAGGCAGAACACAAGCTACTATAAAAGTGGTGAATCTTATTATGAGAAAATTTCCAAACATCAATATCAACTGGTTGATGTTTGGACAGGGAGGTATGCTTTCTTCATCTTCCCCCACCCCCTCTGCTGCATCCTCCGAAACTTCTCAGGAAAAAATTTTTGACGACACCCAACAACCTGTTTCACCAACATCTCAACAGTCAACCGTCACGAGTGTAACCATGCATACAGATGTTGCTCCTACTACTCAAACGGTACAAAGAAACACAAATCCTACAACTGCCAATATGGCAGCAATGCCGTCCTTCTTTGATACACCCAATGCACAGCCATCCACACCTGTCGGAACAGCGAATCCTTACACTCAAGTTCAGCAACCACGTCAGCAACAGATCACCGTGCACACTTCCTCAGAACAAAAAGACTCCCCCACTCCCCAAAAACGTCGCGTGACAGAAATCAGAGTTTTTTATGATGACCAAACATGGGAAGCCTTTGTTCCAAAGAAAAATTAAAAAAGCTTTTTCCAATGAACATCATCCAAACAGGAATACTATATTATATTATAAGGTGGGATTCATCATTCTCCATCTTATAATTGAATCGTTGAATGGTAAGAACCATTCAACGATTTTCTTTTTTTGCCTCAAATGCTTGAGATATTCTTATTAAGTGGTCAAGAAGCTCGAAAAAACTCAAAATTTCGCACGACGTTCTTTCTTGTTGATTTATAGTATCTTACAAGAAAACTCAATTTACACCTCATTTTTCAGTATATAAAAGCCATAAACCTCTTGAAAGAACTCAAAGAGAACAAATGATAAACAGCCGCAGATAAAAAACTCATGAAAAGATTTGGCTGTTCAACAAACTTTTTGTAATTTTACGTCCGATTATCAAAACAAACATTTCTAACATACAAACAATAATGAAAAAAATCACTTACAACATCTTTATGATGCTGACAATAATTCTATTGTCAGCAAGTACTGCAACAGCGAAAGCCATCAACCTTGACAACACAAAAGCCGTAACCAATGCCATCATTGGGGAATGGGCATTAAATGTCGCGGACATTATGGACGAAATGCCAGAAGGAATGGAGACAGCCGATGCTACCATACATTTCCAGAAGGGAGACCAGGTGAATCTTCTCATCTTCGTAAGCGGTCAGGCAGAGGGCATCAGCCTGAAAATAAAAGTGACCGCAAACGGTAAATGGACACTCGATGGCAGGAAGATAAACATAGGAAAAATGAAGTCTAAGTTGGAATTGACAGACATCATTCTCCCAGAAGAATACAAGATGCAGCTCGCTGCCATGGGAATGAACGAGGATTCCCTAAAGAAGATGTTTGAGTCAAAGATGGAAAATCCACTGGACGATAACAGTCTAATTGGCGACCTCATCATCGAATCAATAAATGACACCACCATGACTCTCACCGATGACGAAGGCAAAACTGCAACACTAAAACGCAAATAATCAACTCTATCCAAATAACATACGGAGTGCTTCCTCTACCTTGCCCACGGGATGTATCTTGATGCTGAACGACTTACCTTTCAGTGCCGCCATGCTGCGGCGCGGAATAAGGATATCAGTAAAACCAAGTTTTTCAGCCTCAGCCACTCTCTGCTCTATACGTGCCACGGGACGCACCTCGCCAGACAGGCCCACTTCGCCGCATAGGCAATAATTAGGAGCTATAGGCATATCGACATTCGACGAGAAAACGGCTGCAATGACACTGAGATCCATAGCCATATCTGTAACCTTAATGCCTCCGGCGATATTGATAAAGACATCCTTCTGTACAAGCTTAAAGCCCACCTTCTTCTCAAGCACGGCAAGTAACATATTCAACCGTCGCTGGTCGAAACCCGTTGCCGAGCGTTGCGGCGTACCATATGCGGCAGTGCTGACAAGAGCCTGTGTTTCAATAAGAAACGGCCGCATGCCCTCTACCGCTGCCGATATGGCTATGCCCGACATACCCTCGCGGTCTTCACTCAAGAGAAGTTCTGACGGATTGCTCACAGGGCGCAAACCATTCTGCAGCATCTCGTATATACCAAGCTCCGACGTAGAACCGAAACGATTTTTTATGCTACGCAGTATACGATATATGCCCTGACGATCACCCTCAAACTGTATGACGGCATCAACAATATGCTCCAGTATTTTCGGACCGGCAATTGTACCTTCCTTGTTTATGTGACCTATAAGGATAACCGGCACGCCACTTGATTTGGCGAAACGCAACAAGGCACTCGCACACTCTCTTATCTGTGTCACACTGCCGGGAGCCGAATCTACGGTCTCAGTTTCCATAGTCTGTATGGAGTCAACAATCACGAGATCGGGCGCAGTGTTCCTTATCTGATCGAACACCTTTTCTATGCTGGTTTCGCACAATACCGACACATTCTCATTCACGCCATCCTCTATGCGTTCTGCTCGCATCTTCAACTGATGCGCACTCTCCTCACCGCTGACATACAGCACCTCCTGGTCAGGCATGTGCATGATGGTCTGCAGCGTCAGTGTACTCTTTCCTATTCCAGGGTCGCCACCCAACAGCACTATACTGCCAGGCACCAGTCCACCGCCAAGCACACGGTTAAGTTCCGCATCATGCATATCCATACGCGGAGAATCCTTCACTGGGATATCCTTAAGAAGCAAGGCTGAACTTTTTCCGCCACCATCACCCATGGAAAATGAGCCACCACGTCTATGCACAGCACCAACCTCGCGAGCCGCAGAGCGTGCACTCTGCTGACCAGTTTCATTGGCTATGCGTATCTCACGAAACGTATTCCACTGTCCGCATGACGGACATTTGCCAATCCATTTTGCAGATTCCTGTCCGCAGTTGTCACAAACGTATGCTATCTTATCTTTGGCCATTTGTATATTTTTCTCTCAAAATAAATTCAAAAAAAGACAGTGGGAATCATTAGAACCCACCTTATATAATTGCAAAATTACAAAAAAAAGGACATATATAAAAGGAATTCAACTTTTTTTTGTAACTTTGCATCCTGTATGAAAGCATTTTTCCATATAATACTGGCTGCAATGCTAGCGATTGTCACCATCGGCTGCGGCCAAAGCGACGAGGAGCGCCAACGTCTGAGCCGTGCAGAGAAAGACTCCCTGCGCCGCATAGATTCTGCTTCACTAAAAATAGGAGTGCTTCCCACGGAAGACTGTCTTCCTATAATAGTAGCGGAACAACTGCGACTATTTGATACATTGGGAGTTAGCGTACACTTAAAACGCTACCATGCAATATCAGAGTGCCGCATTGCTCTGACTAACAAATTAGTGGAGGGAGCCGTTATCGACACCCTTCTGATGAACATTCTGAACAAGGAAAGGCCTTGGTTGTATGCAGCCATGCGTACCCCTATGAGGTGGCAATTCCTAACTGCGAAAAAAGCCCGAATAGCACGTTGGAACCAAATGGGCGACAAAATGATAGCCGCAGACAGTCATGGACTGTCACACGCTTTGGCTGAACAAGTAAACGATACGCTTCGCAAACAAAAGAAACAGGCATTCATAATACAAGTGGAAGACCTCAAAGTACGCACCGAAATGCTTATTACAGGCAATGTGGATGCAGCATTGTTGCCCGAACCATTTGCCACACAAGCAAGAAAAGAAGGAGCTAACGTGATTGACATAAAAACAGGGCATAGCGAAGCGGGCGTCGTTGCCATGCGAACAGGAGGTATGAACAACGCTGAACGGCAAAAGCAACAACGACTGTTTCTGAAAGCCACAGCCATCGCTAATGATTCCATAAAACGCTATGGCAAAACAAATTACTTGAAGATGCTACAATGGTAATAATATCCGCAACTATAGACAACCTTCGACAGAAGGCACAGAACTACCGTGGAGAAGGATTCGAGGACCGCATAGAAGCCATCGAAACGGAGTTCCGATACATGAGTGATTTCATGCTTCAAGGAGGCAAAGACCCCAAGCGTGCGATACTGTTTGAGGAACTGAAAGCAAGACTACGCCATATCGCCTACGACCTCGACGTACGATCCACGCTGATGGAAATACCATATATCAAAGTATGGCAGAAACAACTGCTAACACGCGATACCTCTGCTGAGACCTTACAGACATTGTTACTCAACGACACAGACAACAAGCAGCATCATGAAACGCTCTATCTAGCTTTCATGGCATTACTGACTTCTTACCATTGGGGCAAGCAACAGGTGGAAGAATGGACAATGTTCCTATCCGCACCACAAGGCAATGCCACAGATCAGGCAACACTCGTCAGCGCCCTGACATTATCCACACTGGAACACTTCGACAAACACAAAGCAATGTGTCTGGCGAATGTATATTCCAACAGCAAAGACGAACTCATCAAACAACGCGCCCTTATCGGATGTCTTCTGGCACTGAGCAGAGTCAGCGGCGACGACATGAAAGACATACGCATACCCATACTTGACACACTAAAGATAAAAGGTGAAAACGAGTCTGAACAGATGGTTCTTGAAACCTTCATGCAAATGATGACCTGTGCCAACGTTGACAACGATGCTCGCGAGATAAAAAACAACTTGATACCCAACATATTGCGGAACCAACCATTCGAGATAAAAGACGGCACTATCATAGAAAAAGGTACTTCATCAAGAAACGAAGATACGCAAGAGGCAGATTCATACGACCCCGACGCAGAAAACGAAGCCCTTGACGCTATGGAGAAAAGTGTGAAGAAAATGATGAAGATGCAAAGTGACGGATCAGACATTTTCTTTGCCGGATTCAGCCAAATGAAGCGTTTCCCTTTCTTCCAAAAGCACGTCAACTGGTTCATCCCCTTTTACAAGGAACATCCTGACCTACCCGAAAATGTCCACCAACACTTGAACACCAAGTTCATTGAACGTGTAACAAGCCGCGGTCCTTTCTGCGAGTCAGACAAATACTCTTTCGTCATTGGCTTCACTACCGCCATGAGCAATATCCCGGAAAACATAAAACAGATGATGGAAGATGGAGAGATGGGGCCCCTCGGCATGCACGGTGAAGACGAAGATATGAGAAAACCGTCACTACTCCGACTACAGTACCTACAAGATTTATACCGTTTTTACCGTCTGTGTCCTCTAGCGGAAAAGATGTTCAAACCTTTTGAACAACTTGGCAGATGCCACATGGGCATAGCAACGGCCACACACACCAGCGACAAGGAAAAACGCAACCTATGTCTTTTCTTACTGAAGAAGAACAGTGAGATGCAGACACTGGGTACTGTATCGAGATTACTGAACCGTTTCAACGACCTCGACTGCTTTGACCGTCACTATTGTCATGCAGAATTGAAATTAGCAAGCAATGACTATACTGTTGCTATATCGCTATACAACAAATGCATGGAACTGAACCCCTCAGACAAATCATGCATGCGTTCACTGGCACGAGCCCACTATCTGAACAAAGACTACGAAAAAGCGGCATTCTACTATGATGCGCTTCATACACTTCAGCCGGACCGTCTGTCATACATTCTCAACTACTGTATGGCAATGACAATGCACGGAAAAGCAGACATTGTACTCAACGAACTCTTCCGACTAGACCTGGAACAGCCCGACAACACCAACATCACCAACATGCTGACATGGACACTGCTCCATGCAGGAAAGACAGAGCAGGCACTGCGTGCGGCAGAACGCATCATACAGCGTACTGACGTAAAGAAGAATTTCTCTGTATGCCTCAACACTGCATACGCTTTCTTCGCCAACGGCCAAATGCTTGACGGCATAGAAGTGCTGAAATCATACCAGTATAAGGATGCTGACTATCCTACCCTACTGACTGAAAGCATGATGGAGGATGCTTCCCTACTAAGTATGTATGACATAGGAGAAGCAGAGATATCCATAATAGCAGAAAAAACAAGGCAATAATATTGGCTCCTTCATCTATAAAATGCTACTGACATGCTTTGACAAAATGAAAGCTATCATATTACCTTATAATAGCTATGCTTTTACAGTGTAATATGATAGCTTTTACAGCGTAAAAGCATAGCTATTACGACACACTATGGAATTTAACGTCCGTTAAGGTTTTGCGTCACGAAAAACGGGCTTTTACTTACGATTTGTAAGCAAAAGCCCGATATTTTTGACAGTGGATTCTTTTTTGAGATTGAGGTAAAACAGGAATAATATAGTTATTTCTGATTACATTTCAAGAATTAGTTGTGTCAACTGCTATATCATTGCCAAAACAAAGGAGTGAAAAGACTAATGCCTTTTCACTCCTTTTGCGTTGCGGAGAGAACAGGATTCGAACCTGCGAACCGATTTTGTCGGTTACACGCTTTCCAGGCGTGCCTCTTCAACCACTCGAGCACCTCTCCTCGTAAATTCGGATGCAAAGGTACAAATATTTTCTTTATTATGCAAACATTATTTACTGTTTTTTTATTTCAATCACAGTTAATGTTCCATCTGCAACTTGAAACCTCACATCCATGCCATCATATTCCATGCCATAGACTCGCACTGGGTCATTATGGTAATGAGGACGCGGGTCTTGTTGCAGTATCTGCGTAAGCAGAGCCGTATCATGCATCACAGAACGTGCTTCATCTGAATACACCACCTGCAACGGTTGCCAATGTATCTTGTCCGTAAAACCGCCCTTAGCATCCGCATGCGCATCTGTATAAGATATGTATGGCTTGATGTCATATATTATTGTTCCATCCATCAAATCTGCACCCAGCACATGAATGACAGGCGCATCAGCACAGTCATAATCTATATGCTCTATGCGAACCGACGATAATCCAATGGGATTGGGACGGAACGGGCTACGGGTAGCGAACACCCCCAGCTGCACATTGCCGCCGAGACGCGGAGGCCTAACCGTTAGGGCATCACGTTGTGAACACTGCCACAGAATCCAAATATAGTCAAACTCTTCTAGTCCGCGAATTGCATCTACAGAACGATAATGTTGCTCAAACACTATCTTTCCAGACAATTCCTCCACGACACCGGCTTGACGCGGTATGCCGAACTTTGACTTGAATGCACCTCTATATGTGGCTATAGGGTTCATCTCTCCCATCTCTTTTTAATAATCTGTTCTATTATCTCAGCCGTGCGTTCCCATCCGAACAGCGAAGAGTTTATGCATAAATCATAACTCTCTGCCGCCCCCCATTTCTTTGACGTATAGAAATTGTAGTATGCAGCACGCTGTGCCTCCTTTCGTTCCACAAAGCGACGTGCCTCTTCAATAGAACATTTGCGTCTATCCGCCACTACACGGATACGCTCATCATCGTCTGCTGTTATAAAAACGGAGAAAAGTCCCGGTTTCTTACGCAATATATAATCAGCGCAACGCCCCACAAACACACAATTCTCAGTTTTGGCAGCCTTGAATATGGCTTCACTCTGAATTTGGAACAGTTCCTCCTGCGACATGCTGTTGCTATAGAACACATTTGACATTCTGCCCAAACGTCCGGAGAAAGCTCCAAAGAGTGTTTTCAAAGTGCCATGACTCTCATCCTGCTGTTCGAAAATCTTAGGATTAAACCCACTGCGCTCCGCCGCCATATTGATAAGTTCATGGTCGTAAAAACGACATCCAAGGTCTGACGCAAGCTTCTTCGCTATCTCGCAGCCGCCACTCCCTAACTGGCGACCTACACTTATTATCATATTATTTTCCATAGCTTTTGAATCTTTTAACATATATCCACAACATTACATACGCCATAATCGCAGCCAGACCATCAGACACAGGCAAAGCAAGCCATATACCACCCAGTCCCATCAGCGGAGGCAATATGGCTATCAATGGCACTAGTATCAACATCTGTCTTGACAGACTAAGGAATACGCTGACCTTCGCCTTACCTATAGACTGGAAGAAATTAGTTATAACCATCTGAGCGCCTATAATAAGGAACAATGCCATGTTATAACGCATTGCCACCACAGACTTTTCTATCAATTCCTGGTCAGTGGTAAACATCCTTGCACATTGCTCTGGCAAGAACATCGCAATGAAAAAGCCTACCGCACAGATTGCCGTACCTGTTATCACTGCCAGTTTCAGCACCTCAAACATTCGATTGTAATTCTGTGCACCAAAGTTATAACCCGCAATAGGCTGCATACCCTGACAAACGCCCATCGTCACCATGACAAACACAAAGCACAAACGATTGGAAATGCCATACGCTCCCACCGCCATGTCTCCACCATACTGCATCAAACTATTGTTGATGAATATGACAACAAGACACGCACACGCATTCATTGAGAATGGTGATATTCCTATGCTAATGATATTACGTACGATAGGCATCTCAACACGGAATTTTGCATAATCAAAATGCAAAAACTCCTTCTTGTCACCGAAGAGCCGCCACTGCCATGCCAGCGCAATCATCTGCGACAAAATCGTAGCGTATGCAGCACCACGTATTCCAAGATTGAGAGTATATATGAACAACGGGTCCAATATAGCATTGATAATGACAGTGAATATAGTGATATACATCGCCGTACGCGGTTTTCCCGCCGAGCGCAGCACAGCATTAAGTCCAAGATAAAGGTGCGTTATAGTGTTGCCCAGCAGAATAATGACCATATACTCATGTGCATAAGGCAGAGTCGCATCACTGGCACCGAAAAAACGGAGTATGGGATCAAGGAACAACAACCCTATGCCTCCAAACACAATGCCTATGATAACGTTAAGCATTACACAGTTGCCCAGTATCCGGTTTGCTATCTCATAATCACGCTGTCCTAATTTCACGCTGAGAAATGCAGACGAACCAACACCTATCGCTGCACCGAATGCCGCAGAAAGATTCATAAAGGGGAATGTTATGGCAAGACCCGATATAGCCAAAGCCCCCACTCCTTGACCTATGAATATACTGTCAACCATATTATACAGCGATGACGCCACCATCGCAACAATGGCTGGTAGCGCATACTGCATCAACAGTTTACCAACGGGTTTCGTACCCAGCTCCAAAGCGGCTTGTTTATTGTTATGTGTACTCATACGGAACACAAAATTACAAAAAAAGACTGAAATATGCGAAGATAATCCAGTTTTTTTTTGTAATTTTGTCCTTTGTATGCTTTATTTTGAAGACGAAAAACATATCCTGACTTTATCAGAACTCAATAATCTGATAAAAGATTCCATAGAAATCACCATGCCTGATGTATATTGGGTAAAGGCGGAACTGGCAAGTGTACGTGAAAGTCGTGGGCACTGCTATATGGAACTAATAGAAAAAGAAGATAGCACTAACTTCAGTGGGGATGGCATCATCGCTGCGCAAGCCCGTGCATGCTGCTGGCAGAACACATGGACACGCCTGTCACCGAAATTCCAAAACACTACGGGCGAGCCGCTGCGTGCCGGCATGAGCGTTCTCTTATGCGTAAAGGCTAATTTCCATATATCATTTGGTTTCTCATGGATAGTATTAGATATTGACCCTACTTTCACCATGGGCGACATGGCACGGCGCCGTCAGGAGATAATCAAGCAATTAAAGAAAGAAGGAGTCTTTGACCTCAACAAACAACTGCGACTCTCTCCCTTTGCTAAAAGGATTGCCGTCATTTCGAGTGCCACAGCGGCTGGCTATGGTGATTTCTGCAACCAGCTGCACGACAACGAATATGGATTCATGTTTGAGACACGCCTGTTTGCTGCCACAATGCAGGGAGCGCAGGTAGAACATTCCATAATCAACGCCTTGGAGGAAATATATGAGAACCTCACACAGTTTGATGCTGTTGTGATAATCCGAGGCGGCGGAAGCACCACAGACCTATCATGCTTCGACTCTCTGGCTTTGGCTGAGAACGTAGCAAATTTCCCTCTACCTGTCATCACTGGCATAGGACACGATCGAGATCAATCTATCATCGACCTCATAGCCTGCCATTCCATGAAAACTCCCACCGCCGTCGCTGCCTTTCTCATTGACAACCTTGCAGACACCTTGGAAAGAATCAACGACTATGCACGCCATATAACTGACATAGTACAGCGCCGCATGGAGACTGAGAGGATGAACACACACCGCATCGAGCAGTATCTATCTTCCGCCTTTGCAATAAGGAAGGAACGCGAGTATGGCAAGATAAACGAGCTGTCATCCAAGATGGCATCAGCAATGTCACGCCGACTGCTTATAGAAAGCAAACGCATAGAGGCCATTTCACTGCATCTGCCCATGACACTCACAAACCTACAACAACGTGAACGCCACCGCCTTGACATACTTGAACAACGCGCACATGCACTGGACCCAGTACACATTCTCAAACGTGGATACAGCATTGCCATGTTCCATGGCAAGGCGGTCACAGATGCCTCCCAACTGAAGGTTGGAGACGAACTGACACTCGTCATGGCAAAGGGAGAGAAGAATGTGAAAGTTTGCGTATCTAAAAAAAAAATAGTACCTTTGCATCCGTAAATCCGCACCTGAATGATTGACAGACAAACCATAGAACGCATCAAGGACGCTGCAGACATCGTAGATGTAGTGTCTGAGTTCGTGTCGTTGAAGAAAGTGGGAGCCAACTACCGTGGCTTATGCCCTTTCCACAACGACCACACCCCGTCGTTCTATGTGTCTCCTGCCCGTCGCACATGCCACTGTTTCGTATGCGGTGAAGGAGGCGACAGTGTCGGGTTCATAATGCGCCATGAGCAACTGACATATCCTGACGCATTGAGGTGGATAGCCAGACGCTATCACATCGAGATACAGGAGAAAGAACTCACAGAGGAGCAGAAACGCGAACAGACCGAGCGTGAGTCAATGTTCATCGTCAACCAATGGGCTGCAGAGTATTTCTCCGACATATTGCATAATGACATCGACGGACGTGCCATCGGCATGCAATATTTCCGCCAGCGAGGCATACGCGATGACATCATACAGAAATTCCAACTGGGGTTCTGTCTCAGCGACCGTTCCGCCATGTCAAAGGCCGCACTCAACAAAGGATACAACAAAGAATACCTGACAAAAACTGGACTATGCTACGCACGCGACGGACATCCTGACGAGTTGGTTGACCGATTTGCAGGCCGTGTGATGTTTCCGTGGATAGGTGTCAGCGGCAAGGTCGTGGCATTTGGTGGCAGAGTGCTTGATTCCCGCACTAAGGGCGTGGCACAGAAATATGTAAACTCTCCTGATTCTGAAATATATCACAAGGACCATGAACTCTATGGTATCTTCCAGGCCAAGAAGGCGATAGCGAAAGAAGACCTCGTGTATATGGTGGAGGGATATACCGATGTAATTTCCATGCACCAATGCGGCATTGAGAACGTTGTGGCCAACTCTGGTACAGCCCTCTCTGAGCACCAGATACATATTCTGCATCGTTTCACCCAGAACATTGTGCTGCTGTATGATGGTGACGCTGCAGGCATAAAAGCCGCATTGCGCGGCACCGACATGCTGCTCAAGGAAGGTATGAACGTAAAAGTCATGCTCTTGCCTGACGGTGACGACCCCGACTCTTTTGCACGCAAGCATACCGCTGATGATTTCCGCAATTACATCAAGGAGAACCAAAGTGATTTCATTGCTTTCAAAACACGCGTAATGCTTGACGGCGTCACAGACCCGCACAAGCGCTCTGAGGCCATCACATCCATCATCGAGAGTATCAGCGTAATCAGCGACCCCATCGTAAGGGCAACATACGTACAAGACTGTTCTGTCAGGCTCGGCATCAACGAACAGACATTGATGGCGAAACTGAGAGAAGTGTCTCCTAATGCCACAGAAACGCCGAGACCGGCAGCCCCCCCCCCCGCCACTGCAGAGACGAAAAGCATCCCGGAAGTTGTCACGCACAAGCCAGACAACAAGAAAGACGTATCCTATCTTATCATGCGCCTCATAATAAAGCAAGGCGACCAGGTGCTATATGACGATGTAGAAACAGAGGATGGCAAAACAACATCACTCACCGTGGCACAGTTTATAAAATACGACCTTGAACAAGACGGCCTGCAGTTCTCGAAAGATTTATACAACAACATACTCAATGAGGCCGTAGAGCACTCCGGAGAGTCTGACTTCAATACCGAGAAGTACTTCACCATGCATGCCGACTATACCATCTCGTCGTTTGCCATCAGCATAAGTGCAGACGAGGCAATAGTGTCTGAAAGCCTGAAACGCGAAATGAAACTGGAGGATTTACGCAATCAGGTCACTCACCTGCTTTATGACTTCCGCGGAGAATACATAAACAACAAAATGATGGCACTCCGAAACGAGATGCTGGCAAATAAAGACAATCCCGAACGCATAAGGGAAGTGATGAACGAAATGAAAGAACTGCAGAAGATTCGAATGGCTATAGCCAAAAAGACTGGACGCAGTGTCCATTGATAGGGTTTTTCCGTTACAGGTGTAGGGAAAAACCCTTTCTTTATTGTCATAATCAGAGTATCTTTGCATCGTAAAACATTAACAACTAAAAAATTTACGACTATGAAAAAGATAATGCTCATAATGGTGACTCTGTTCATCACAATAACAGCCACAAAGGCTATGACATACGCACAAGCCAGAGAGCAGGCGTTGTTCCTTACCGACAAAATGGCCTATGAGTTGAACCTGACACAGGAGCAATATGATGCAGCATACGAGATAAACCTCGATTATCTGATGGCCATAACTGGTACAAACGATGTTTACGCCATGCCATGGCGCCAGCGCAACATCGACCTCAGTTACATACTCTACGACTGGCAGTATGCCGCATACGAGGCAGCAAGCTACTTCTTCCGTCCCGTATTCTGGAACGCAGGCTACTGGCACTTCGGTATCTATTCACACTATCCACACCGCACATACTATTACTTTGCACGTCCTGCAGCATACAATGTATATCGCGGTGGCCATTCTTGGCGCAGAAACAGCGGTCGCTCATGGTACGTGAACCACACAACCCACTATCGTCCAGCAATAGGAACGAATCACAGACACACAGGATTGCGTGACACACACCACAATTCCGCTAACCGCCACAATGAGCGTAACAACAGCTTCAGGAATGGCACGCATACAAACAGCCACATGAACAATTCCGGCAACTACAGAAACAACAGCAGAAGTTGGAACAGTAACGACAACAGAAACAACAGAAACAGCGAGAACAGAAATTTCAACAGAAACTGGAACAACAACAATAATAACAACGGTATCAACAGACATCAGGAAAGAAACACCTTCTCCGGCCCTACAGGCAACTACCGCAGCAGCACACGCGAAACCACCGGTCGTCCTAACATTGGAAGTTCCTCACATACCGGGATGGGCTCTACATCACACAGCAGCATGTCAAGCCACAGCAGCGGTGCACCACGCAGCGGAATGTCAGGCCACAGCGGAGGCGCTACACGCAGTGAAAGCGTAACACGCAGCAGTGGTGGCGGAGGCTCACATGGCGGAGGACGCAGATAAAAAATAATCATTTTTCTTGCCCGATTAAAAAAAAATGATTACCTTTGCATATGTAATTATTATCAATTAACAAAACGAAGTGAACTCAATAAAAGAAATCACCGCAAAGGACAGAAAAGGTAACGCCGTACCGCTAAGCGGATATGTAGGCGAAGTAGTATTAATCGTCAACACAGCGATAAAGAGCCCTTACACACCACAGTATAAGGAACTGAACGCTCTCTACGACAAATATCACTCACAGGGATTTGCCATACTCGATTTCCCAAGCAACCAGCCTACGAAATCATGCCCTGGAACAGACGATATGGTACACCAGTTCTGTAAAGACAATTACAACACGGAATTCCCACGTTTCAAGAAGGTAAAAGTAAGTGGCGACGGTGCAGATCCTCTGTATAAATACCTGACAGAGAAATTCCCCGGCGACATAACGGAGGATTTCACAAAATTCCTCGTCAACAAAATAGGCAAAGTGGTGGCCCGCTTCAGTGCTGAGACACCATTTAGCGAGATTGAAGACAAGATAAAAGAAATGATATGAGCCACACGAAATGCCTGATAATAGGCAGCGGTCCAGCCGGTTACACCGCAGCCATATACGCAGGGCGAGCAAACCTTGCTCCAGTAGAATATATTGGTCCGCAGATGGGAGGCCAGTTGACCCAGACCACCGAGGTGGAAAACTTCCCTGGTTATCCACAGGGAGTGGATGCCAACCAGATGATGATGGAACTGAGGGAACAGGCAGAGCGTTTCGGTGCTGACATACGCGACGGTGAAGTGACTGCCATCGACTTTTCTAATCGTCCCTACAACGTAACTATTGATGGTTCTGAACAGCTGACAGCCGACAGCATCATCATTGCCACAGGAGCAAAGGCCAAATATCTGGGACTCGACGATGAGAAGAAATACAGTGGTCAGGGCGTAAGTGCATGTGCAACGTGCGACGGCTTTTTCTATCGCAAAAAAGTAACTGCCGTTGTCGGCGGTGGTGATACAGCCTGCGAAGATGCTCTTTATCTGTCTGGCTTGTGTAGTAAGGTATATCTCGTGGTTCGCAAGAACTATCTGCGTGCATCAGACATCATGCAGCAACGCGTGAAGGCTGCGAAAAACATCGAGATTCTCTTTGAGCACAACGTCACTGGACTATATGGTAACAACGGCGTGGAAGGCATGCATGTGGTGAAGCGCAAGGGCGAAACTGATGAAGAAAACTATGACGTAGCCATAGACGGTTTGTTCCTTGCCATAGGACACACTCCCGTTACCGACTTTGTAAAAGGCTGTGTGAAGACTGACGAACAAGGCTATATCATAACAAACGAGAAAACGCAGGAGGTCTTTGATACTGCAGGAAACATATTACCGGGCATATTTGCAGCCGGAGATGTATGTGACCCTGTGTATCGACAGGCGATAGTAGCAGCTGGCACTGGATGCCGAGCAGCGCTGGATGCCGAGAAATATCTGCAAAAACTATAGTTTTATATAATTTTATATAAAATAAAGCAAATAAAAGTGGCAGAAATGAAAATTTCTGCCACTTTTATTTTGTCATATAAAAAAAAATGACTACCTTTGCATTCGCAAAAAGCCCAGATGGCGGAATTGGTAGACGCGTTGGTCTCAAACACCAATACTTCACGGTGTACGGGTTCGAGTCCCGTTCTGGGCACAGGATTTTTATTAGGAAACAAGTAGTAAAGCAACAATTAAAGGGTACACCTTAAATTGTTGCTTTACTGCTTTTATTAGATTTACCAGTCTTCATCATCGTTTCCTACTATACCGTTTTTCAGGGCTTCCTCCACCTTGTCCATGATAGCATTGGAGTAGGCATGAGTCATGACGAGAGCCTTTGCGCAGGTGCGCTTCTTTGAATCCTTCTCCACAAATGGATAATGGTGGAAAATCTCCCACTGCTCATCATAAAGGTGTCCGTTGGTCTTGTCGTCTTTCTTGCGTTTGGAGTCACCGTAGGTTCTCTCGTCAGAGGCAACGAGCGTGAGCCAACCGCCGGAGATGTCGGCCAGTATGTCGTATGTCTGTACGGTGTAGGTCATGCGTACCCTGCCCTCCTTGATGTCGAAGCGTATGATAGGGGTGATGTTTACAGAATACCTGTTCACCGTACCCATGTGGTCGGCTATGCCAGGTATTGTTGACGACACGATGATGCAGCCTGCCTCCTTGTCGTTGAGCGTAATGGCATTCTTTTCCTTGAAGGTGGCAGTCACCCAGTAGTTAAGCGCCACATAGAGTTGCTGGCGAGTCTTGCCCGGAACCTCAATGATTTGTTGGTATGTGAGCGACTCGTTTTTGTCGCGCACCATGTTCTTTGAAAGCGTCATGGCTGCATCCACCCATTTCTCACCATATTTATTCTTGGCATACTTCTCCAGGTCGGCAGTTTTCATCACCTGTGCCTGAACACCCGTCGCTCCACCTATTATAATGGCTGCAACACTAATCCAAAACTTAATCTTTTTCATATTCATAACTAATTATTTGTTTTCTGAATGCAAAAATATATAATTATTTGCATACTCAATCACTAATCCACAAATTTTTCATCCAAATTATTGCGACAAACAATAAAAAATCGGACAAACACGGGGAGCACCCCTCATTATTGTCCGAAATAACCATTTTTTGATTTTCATAAAGATATAAAGAATTGCAGATTCAACAAGCAAGTGCAAATTTACATAATTTTCTCATAAAAACAATGGTATGGTGTTAGGAAATTGAGTTTTTCCCTTGGTCTGGCATTGATTTTCTCCATGATGTATTTGACTTTCTGATGACTGACCTTGCT